>NZ_JAUBOS010000097.1:0-15964 GCF_036700365.1 Microcoleus sp. w2-18bC1 | reverse complement strand
GTCTGACCAGTTTTTTTTCAACAATTCTCTAAAAGCCTCTTGACAAAAGACTTACAGTCTTAACTTGTCACCAATGTGGCACTATTGTCAATAAGCTTTTTATGAAGAGGCTTTCCGGCCTGTTCCACAATCAAGTTTATTTTTTGTGGAACAGGCCGGAAAGCCTGTTAAGCCAGAATGGTGAAACATCTCAGTTTATTCAAACTCTTGTACGGTGGGCCCGAAGCCCGCCCAACAATTAAAATTCCCTGCAACTCCCTTAAAATCACTCACTGATGAATCAGGAGGCACAAAAGTTGGCAATTATCATACAAGGATTTATCGCACGGATTCAACTAGGGGCAGGAAACCTTTTCACCTAACAGGATTTTGAATTTTTCAATCTTTAATCCCCAATCTTAAATGTTCAATTCGGTTACTTTAATGAGTCATCTTTGATAGTAGAAAAATTATCAAACCAGCCACGCCGCCAGAAGAAGTAAACTAAACCAGAGGCGATTCCTACCATCACCGCCCAACACAGCGGATAGCCAAAATACCAATTCAGTTCCGGCATATTCCAGGGCGATTTCTCTGTATTGAAATTCATCCCGTATACTCCTGCCACAAAAGTTAGAGGAATAAAAATACTGGAAATAACCGTCAGCAACTTCATGATTTCATTCATTTTATTACCAACCGAAGACAAGTAAACATCCATCAAACCCGAAGACAACTCTCGATAGGTTTCCACCATATCCATCACCTGTACCGTGTGATCGTAACAGTCCCGCAGGTAAATTCGCACTTCTGGACTAATCAAATCACTGCTATCTCGAATCAAAACATTAATTGCATCCCTCTGCGGCCAAATGGCGCGGCGCAGAGTCAGCAATTCTCGCCGGATTTTATAGATTTTCTCCAGGGTTTTGCGCGTGGGGTTCACCACCACTTCATCCTCTAATTCTTCAATGCGCTCTCCGTAAACTTCTAATACAGGGAAGAATCCATCTATAATGGAATCTAACAAAGTATAAGCCAAATAATCTGCTCCGTGTTTGCGAATCATGCCTTGTCCTTTACGAATGCGATCGCGCACTGGTTCAAAACAATCATAGTCCGGTTCTTCCTGAACAGTTAGCAGGTAATGCTTGCCCAAAATAAAACTTACTTGTTCTTTATGAAAAGTATCTGATTCTGGATGCAGCATCACCATCCAAGCAATGATTAAAATGTGTTCTTCATAGTCTACAACTTTCGGTCGCTGGGGAACATTAACTACATCTTCCTGAGCCATTACATGCAAATTAAATACTTCGGCCATTTGCCGCCAAGTTTCTTTGTTTCCCAATCCCAACATATCAACCCAAGAAACAGATGCTGTATCTAAATACGCAGCAGCTTTTTGAGGATTTGCCAAGTGGGCGCGAGTAGCTGCTGTGTCGCAATAGTCAATTAATACAATCTCTGGAGGCGGCGCATCTGGTTCTAAGTCGAGAGTTCCCGGCGGAGCCCCCTGATCGTCATAAAAATAGTCAACATAGGAATCATCATTTTCTTCTTCTTTAATTTGTTTTGCAGCGGCACTAGAAGTATGTATGCTTTTGTATACCATGCTAATATTCCTGACTTTTAGAACCTTTAATTAGATTATCATTTTTCTCGTGCAACTACCAATTACCAATAACTCATTACCTCTGCCGAATTGGAATCTCGATCACAAATTCAGTTCCCTCTCCAGGCGCGGAAATGCACTGCAGCGTCCCTCCGTGTCTTTCCACCACAATCTGATAGGAGATAGACAGTCCCAAACCTGTACCTTTGCCTACTGGTTTAGTAGTAAAAAACGGGTCAAATACCCGACACTTAACAGACTCTACCATGCCATACCCGTTATCTGAAATTACGATCGCCACCCGATTGTTCTCCAACACATTCGTGCGAATCCGAATCAAGGGCAATGTGTCGCAAGTTAAAGGTAAACCAGCCAAATCTTGCCGTTCTTCTTCCGAATAACTCGCTAATTCCAGCTTCCTATTCCTGACATTCGCTAAAGCATCAACAGCATTATTTAAAATATTCATAAACACTTGATTTAACTGTCCCACGTAGCACTGTATCTGCGGCAATTCCCCATATTCTTTAACTATTTGAATGTGACGATTTCTGCCATTTTCTTTAATCTTGTGTTGCAAAATTAATAGAGCACTCTCTATTCCTTCGTGAATATTAACACGCTTAAGATCTGATTCTTCCAGGCGGGAAAAGTTACGCAAAGACAGAACAATTTGGCGAATCCTATCTGCTCCGGTTTGAATTGAATTCAGCAGGTGCGGGAAATCCTCTTTCATGAATTCTAGTTCTATTTTTTCTGCAAAATCTTGGATAACAGCAACAGGTTCCGGGTAGTGTGCTTGGTACAAACTGCACAGTTCCAGCAAGTTTTTGGCATACTCACTAGCGTAAGTGATATTACCGTAAATAAAACTGACAGGATTATTGATTTCGTGAGCAATCCCCGCCACTAGCTGTCCCAAACCAGACATTTTTTCCGCTTGAATTAGTTGAGCTTGAGTCCTGCCTAATTGTTTCAATGTTTGCTCTAGCTGGCGATTTTTATGTTTTAATTGAGCTTCGGCTTGTTTGCGCTTGGTAATATTGCGTGCTAGAATAATAATCTGATCTGAATTAAACGGCAATAGTCGGGCTTCATAAGTTGTTTCTCCTTCCGACATGGAAAGCGAATATTCTATATCGATTGAATTTCTTGTTTCGGAAACTTCAAAGATTGCTTGGGCAAATTGGCCTGCGACATTCCGTGGCAATACGTCTGTCATTCGTTGACCCATAAAATGTTCGGGAGGTACGTATAAACTCGAGGAAGTTCCTGACAAATAATCCACGATTATACCCTCAGCATCTAGTCGAAAATACAAATCAGGCAAAGCGCGAAAAACCGCTTCTAACTCTAAAGTTTTTTGGCGCAGTGCTTCCTCAGCGTAGTAGCGATCGCTAATATCAAAAATTACCCCGTCCAAATAGCAAACGTTTCCCTCTGCGTCGAACACAGGAGAACCTTTATCCCACAGCCATTTAACCGTGCCGTCTGCTGCTAGCAAGCGGTATTCCAAGTTATAAGACTCTTTGTTTTCTATGCCTTGCCGAATAGTTGCTTCTACTTTTGCCAAATCTTCCGGATAAATAATGCTAGCAAAACTCCGACCTCTCCTGTCCAAAAGCCAAATAAAATCTGCTGCCGGGTAGCCGGTTAATAAGTAAACGGCATCGCTAATAAAATTAGTCGAAAAATCGCACTGCCAGCGATAAACAACTCCGGGAATATTAGCAACCAAAGACCTAAATCTTGATTCACTTCTACGCAAAGCTGCTTCCGATTCATGTCGTTCGGTAATATCGTGAGCGAAAGCTAGCACTGCAAATACATTACCTTCAGCGTCGCGCAGGGGAAGTTTTTGCGTATCAAAAATATGTACTGAACCGTCAGCAATAGTTGCCGGTTCGCAGGGATTGTGGATAATTTCGCCGGCCAGTACAGCAGAGTCGTCTGTGCGGAAGCCTCGGATATTTTGGGCGGAATTCCCAAAAACAATATCTTCTGAAAATCCTAACTCTAAATCTGATTTGTCAATGATTTCTTCTACTGTTTTACCGATCGCTTGAGCGAAACTCCTGTTGACCAGAATATAACGAAAATTTTTGTCTTTGGCAAAAATCCAGTCGCTGGTTTTGTCTATTACTGTGCGTAGGAGTTGTTCGGAACGTTCAGTTTTTTCCAAAGAAGCCTGCAGTTCTAGTTCTAGGCGCTTGCGAGCAGTAATGTTTTCAAAAGCAACACCGATACAGTTGTTGGGTAATGGAAAAGCTTTAATAGAAAAAGCGCGAGTTATGCGGCCGCCTTCATCGCAGTCAATATCTTCAAGTTCTACGGCTTTCTGGGTGCGAATTACCGAAGCAAATGCTTGAGGAATGTTTTTCGATCGCAGTTGGGGAAAAATCTCGTCGATTGTCATTCCCAAAACATCAGCCATTTCTAATCCGGTAAATAGGGTAGCTGCAGGATTGGAGGCGATCGCCCTGAGAGTGCTGTCATCGTCTATATTTTCTAAATGGTAGACGTACAAACCAATTTGCATATTCTCGACAATTTGGTCGTAGAGGCGCACGCTTTCGTCTACCTGCCTGCGTTCGGTAATATCTTCAGTAATCCCCAAAACGTACTGAGGACGGCCTGCGGCGTCGAGAATTGGCACTTTGCGGGTGTGCAGTATTCTCATACCTTTGTGGCGAGTTTGGATCGGCTCTTCGGCGATGTCTTTAACAGTAGACTGATTGTGATGACCGGTCAATATTTCTCTGTCTTGAGCAGTAAAAACATCAGCTTGTTCTTTGGGGTAAATATCATAGTCATTTTTGCCGATCGCCTCTTGAGAGGTAACACCTGCGATCGTTTCTCCCGCTTTATTCCACAGCACAAATTTCAGCGAAGAAGCATCTTTAGCAAAAACTCCCACCGGTAGATTTTCTACTACGGAATTGAGAAAGCCTCTAGCTGATTTTAATTCAGCTTCTGCACGCTTGCGTTCGATGCCTAAAGCGATGACATCGGCAACCGATGCTAAAGTTTCCTGAAAAGGTGCTGTCAGCGGCTGGTGGCTGATAATTACCATGACTCCCACCAGCCGTTCTTCGACTATCAAAGGGTAGCCGGCGAAAGTTAGAATTTGCTTGGGGATTGGGCAATTTGTCGGCTTTTTGCTGGTGTTGAGAAGTGCTACTTCGGAACTGTGTACCTCTTTTGATTTCGCAGATTCTTCCTCTGGAAGTCCAAAATTATTCAGTTCAAATCCGCAGTCAAATTCAGGTTTTTGCTGTTGGGCGATCGAGTTAACCTTATTTTCAATAAAGCTAGCACGATCGTCTGTGCGGCTGTAGATTCCCGATGAGGCCTGCAATTGGCAAACATTATGTTGAGAGTTGAAAGTCCAAATTTCAGCCGAAGCGACATCAAGATTCCGCACCATTGCCTCGCAGCAGGGAAGCAGGATATCTTGAGGGTGTTTGGTGAGGGCAATACCGACATCGGCTACCATTGCTGTGAGGCGAGAAGCTTGGGCTTTTTCTGCTTCCAACCGTTTGCGATCGGTGATATCTTCCACCAAAGAAAGCACGGTAAAAGTATCGCCACTGCGAATAATCGAGTTGAACCAGCGACACCAAATTACCTGTCCGCTTTTAGTATAGTTGCGGTTAATCGAAGTATTGCCGTTGCCGGTGGCTAGTTCCAGCTCGATCGCGCTTACAGCCTCTCTATCTTCCTCGCAAATCAAAGCCAAATCGCCGAACTGCTTGCCCATCATATCATCGGATGTCCAGCCAAAGATTTCCTCGGCGCGTTTCGACCACTGAACGATCCGAAAATCTTCATCCCAGCCTACCATTGCCAGCGGACTGTTAGCTGCATTCAACCACAGTAAATGGTTCGATCGGCGCAACTGTTGAGTTTTCTGTTGCTGCCAGCGGTAATGCCTGGTGATATCTCTACCGACGCCCAAAACCCGCATCTGCTTGCTAGAGGCATCCACCGCTGGCGTATAAGCAGTTTCGTAAATTTTAATCCCGCCGTCTGCCGTCGTCACCTCATGAATTGCCAGCCGTTTTTCCCCGGTAATAAATACTTGTTGCAGGCAAGAATCAATCTGCGAGATTATATTTTTGACAGCAGCATTATTGGGATATAATTTTAATAATTCCTGATTAGTTTGGTTGACTATTTCAGCAGGCTCCAATCCCATCCAAGCAGCAGCGACAGGATTGATGGATAGGTACTTTTGCTGTCGATCGCACTCTAGGAAAGCATCAACAGAGTTAGAGAAAAAAGACTGAAACGAGTTGATAACTTCCTGCATGGGTATTTTTTCATGAGAAAAGCTTAGTATTGTGGAAACCTCGTGTCTAAAGACCGATCGAGGTAGCACTCATCAGGCAGTTTTCACCGCCTTGAATATTGATTATTGCTACACAGGGCTACTTGGTCACTTGGTACTTTTGTGATCTACTTTCAACGGAACAATTACCGTTTCAAATATTTTACGCGATATCGTATAGCAGCTTGAGCTTAGACCCATAATTTTGATAACGTAATCAGTTAAGACGATAGCTGGTCAACTATGTCTTTTGATTAGGGCATAAAGCCCCATCTCTTCCGAGCGGGGTGCTGACTTGCTTAAGCTCTAAAATTTTCCTAAAGTTAGTTTAACCCACTCAAATCTTTTTGGGCACTTTACTACTGCGTTTCCCAGTGCAATTTTCGGCGCTGTTGCCTATAATACAAAAATTGTAAAGAAATAGTATTTTTGGGAATATAGCTTAATTAGAGCAGATGGTCTTTTTTTAAACCAGACCCAGCGGAGACAAAAGCGAGATGGAGGGACGGGGAGACGGGGATGTGGGCAGAGGTTAATCCACAACATTCGAGAAAAATGCTTAAGAAATGCCCGACAGCTTACCGATTCGCAATTCCCGATTCCCAATTTGGTAATCTGAAAGCGGTTTGGGAGTACGCCCAGCAAAGAACGTAAGCCGTGCAAAGCCATGTAACATAAAGATTGCGATATTTTTCTATGTAATATGGAACTATTAGATACCTTGATTGTGGGTGCAGGTATTAGCGGTTTGAGTTTGGCGCACGCACTTCACAAGGAAGCAACGAATCCATCCTCGCTGAGGATTTTAGTCGCTGAGAGCCAGGGACGTGTGGGCGGGAACATCACCACTGTGACAGCCGAAGGGTTTCTCTGGGAGGAGGGCCCGAACAGTTTTTCGCCGACGCCGGAATTGATGAAGTTGGCTGTGGATGTGGGATTGAAGCAAGAGTTGATTTTTGCCGATCGCAAATTGCCTCGTTTTGTGTATTGGCAAAAAAAGCTGCAAGCGGTGCCGATGACTCCACCGGCGATGATTCAGTCTCAGTTACTGAGTTTTCCGGGAAAACTGCGGGCGTTGTTCGGGGCTTTGGGGTTTGTCGGGCCGGCAATGGGCGATCGACTTTCGCAGCAGGGTGACGAGGAAACTGTTTCTCAATTTTTCCGCCGTCATCTGGGGCAGGAAGTGATGCAGCGGTTGGTGGAACCTTTTGTTTCTGGGGTTTATGCCGGCGATCCGCAACAACTTAGCGCGGCGGCGGCTTTTGGGCGGGTAACGAAGATGGCTGATGTGGGTGGCGGGCTGGTGGCGGGGGCGCTGCTTTCTGCTAGGAAAAGACCGAAGAAATTGCCTGCAGACCCGAATGTTCCTAAAACTAGGCCGGGGGAGTTGGGTTCGTTCAAACAGGGGTTGAAGGCTTTGCCAGAGGCGATCGCTGCTCAATTGGGCGATCGAGTGAAACTCAACTGGCATCTGACTCGCCTCGATCGTACAGAACGCGAAACTTATATTGCTGTATTCTCGACGCCTGACGGACAGCAGGAAGTTGAGGCGCGCACCGTGGTTTTGACAACGCCGGCTTACGTTACAGCCGATTTGTTGCAGCCTCTGCAACCGGAAGTTAGCAGTGCTTTACACGCTTTTACTTATCCTACGGTGGCCTGCGTTGTTTTAGCATATCCGCACTCTGATGTCAAGGGTAAATTAGTAGGTTTTGGAAATTTAATTCCGAGGGGGCAGGGAATTCGCACTCTGGGGACGATTTGGACATCAAGTTTATTTGCCGATCGCACGCCTGGAGGCTGGCACACTCTCACCAGTTTCATCGGCGGGGCAACAGACTCGGAAATTGGCAATCTCGACTCCGAACAAATCGTTCGTGAGGTACACCGAGATTTGTCTCGGATTTTGCTGAAACCAGATGTGCCACAGCCAAAAGTTTTAGCGGTGAATGTGTGGAAGCGGGCGATTCCTCAGTACAATTTGGGGCATTTCGATCGCCTGCAACAAATCGATGAAGGCTTAAAATCTTTGCCGGGGGTGTATTTGTGCAGTAACTACGTTGGCGGCGTGGCTTTGGGAGATTGCGTGCGAAGGGGTTTCGATCTTGCACGAGAAGTGGGCGACTATTTGCAGAAAAAACAATCAGATACTCGATCGATCTGAATTCTTGTGTGGGGAGGGCGGGTTTGCAAATATCGAGTATGTTAATCAGAGATATTGGTGAACCCGCCCCTAGAGCCGAAAGGCGAATGTTACTAGGTTGTGGGTTCAAACTTGTAACCCACCCCCCGGACGGTTTGAATCATCGGCATTTGATTGGGATCTAGTTCAATTTTGCGGCGAATTTGACCGATATGGACATCCACCACGCGATCGGCTCCTACATACTCGTAGTCCCACACTTCATGCAGCAATTCCGATCGCCTCCACACGCGACCGGGTTTGCTAGCCAAACAGTACAGCAGGTCAAATTCTAAAGCAGTCAAAGCAACTATCTGGCTGCCGAGAATTACCTCGCGGCGAACCGGATCTATTAGTAGCTCTCCAAAAGTAAGAGTTTGTTGTTCGGCGGGAGTAACAATGCGTTTGCGCTTCAAAATTGCTGCAACGCGAGCTCCAATCTCTACAAGACTAAAAGGTTTAGTAATGTAGTCGTCAGCACCTTCGGCAAACCCTTTCATTTTGTCAGCTTCATCGGTTCGGGCAGTCAGCATCAACACAAATACACCCGTGCGTCTTTGCATTTCTTGACACAGTTTGTAGCCAGTTGTATCAGGTAAATTTACATCTAGAACTACTAAGTCAGGATTGAGTTGCTCAAATAATTCCAGACCAGTCTGACCGTCCTCGCCAGACTCTACTTGATAACCTTGCTGGCTCAAAAAACGGTGAATCAAATTTCGGATTGCCGGGTCGTCATCAACCACAAGGATTTTTACAGGGGCCATGACCACAAGTTTGCTTGAAGAATTAGGCAAGAATATTCAGCCATAATAATAGAAAACTGGATACAAATCTCGAAAAAATTGAGCTTTTAATAGTTATAGCCCTATTTATAACCTACGCAAAATTTCAGGCAATAAATCTCCCGGAACTTTGGATAAGGCTAAATTTTGGCCTGGCAGCCCACATTCACTATAGAAAGCTCTAATCGTTTTGACAATATAGCTCAATGCTGTTTGCCGGGAATCAGCAGCTTGGGAGTTTGCCGCGGCTTGCAAGTTGAGTTTATCCCCATATGTTAACCCTTTGTCATTGAGATTTTGTCCCCATTCGGCACACACTTGCAACTGATGGTGCAGTGCTGCTTCTAGATGGCTTGTCTGTGCGACTTTGTTAGTGGCGAAATCTGGGTCGATGGCTAGTTGATAGTGGGCTAGTCCGAGATTGTTGCGGGCGGCCAAGGCGTCAAAGGTGAGTTTGGTTCGATCGATCTCTGCGGCGATATCCAGGGCGGCTTCGTAGGCGGTAATCGCCTGCTGCAATGATTCCGTCCGCGCTTGTTTCTGCTGAAACTGGTTTGCCAAATGCCAATAAGCCGTACCGAGATTGTTGTACGTGGCGGCTGCTGCTGCGGGTACTAATTCTCGGGTGCGGTATTTCAATGCTTCGCGGTAGGCGGAAATCGCCCTGACTAGCAGGGGTTCTGAGGGTTGGTGCTGGGCGAGGTTCCAGCAGGCGGTACCGAGGTTGTTTTGCACTCCGGCATAGTTAAGGGGTTCTCGTTCGGGACTGTAGCAGGAGAGGGCTTGGGTGTAAGCTGCGATCGCACTTTTGAGATATACGATCGGCTCACCATCTTGAGCTAAATTCCAGTATGCTGTTGCCAAATTATTCTGAGCAGCAGCGTACTGCTGAGGCTCCACGGCGGGGTCTAGATCCAGCAGCGCTTGTTGGTAAGCTGCAACTGCGTGCTGCAAGTTCTCTGTCTTGTCTCGATAGCGGGCTAAATCGGCCGAGGCGATTCCCAAATTTTTGTTTAATCTAACGCGGGTTTGGGGTACGGTTTCGGCATCTGTTCGGTTCAAACCTTCAAGGTAGAGGGCGATGCTGCGTTCAAGGCTGGATACCGGATCTGAGGCGTTGAGGGCATTGGTGCGATCGCGCGATAGCATCCAATAGAGAGTGCCGAGATCGTTGAGAAGATCGGAAATTGGCGGTAGGCTGTTGGACTCCTGGGCGTACTGAGTTAAATTTTCTGTCAATTGGGCAATCAGCCGCGCGCATTCCTCAGTTAGTGGTTGATTTTGCTGCGAGTTGGTGTCAACGTCGAGATACGCAATCACTTGTTCGATCGCGCGAATGGCGATTGTCAGGTTTTGCTCTGAAACGTCTCCGCCCAGAATGCGATCGCGGTAGTAATTTCCCAAACCGTGATATGCCAAAGCCAATGCTTCGGAACAACACTGATGTTCTTGCAGCAGTTCGATGTATTGCAGGGTTTGCAGCGGCAGAAAATTCTCCTCTGATGCAGCATCATTTTCGCCTTCCAAATCCTCAGAAGCCGCTGCTAGCACCAAATCTGCCAGTTGGATGGATGGAGAATCTGGCGCTGGGGACGGGGGATGGGAAATTGGCGATGGTTCCTCATCTGCCAGTTGGACGGATTGAGAATCTGGCGCTGGAGACGGGAGATAGGAAATTGGGGATTGTTCGTCGGCAATTGGGGATTGTCCAGACAAAGAAGATATTAAAAGTTTGTTACCAAAATCTCCGCTGTCCCGCAGGTTTCGCAAGTCTCCTGAGTTGCCTAAGTCCTCAAAGTGCCCGAAGTCTCCCTTAGCTGGAGTTGGTTCGCCTTCAAACTCAAATACTCCGGTTCGCCAGTGCCAAAATTCCGGGGCCGATTGTTCGATCGAACTTAGCCAGGGCCGCGACACCCACAGCAACAGAGTAGACTCGCACATTTGCAGGTTTGCTTCGATGTCTCTCAAATAGCTCAGGAACGACCACTGCACGGCTGCTGACTGCCTGGTCAGGTGTTCGGCCCCAAGAATTTGAAATCCCGGCACAGGGCTGTAGCTGCCCCTGTTTTGCGGCGGTGGGTGTTGGGTCAGCCACGCGGCGATCGAACCCCAAGGATTTGGATCGCTCAAGTCGAGTTCCAAACTGACAAATCGGGGGTAGTCGATCGGGGAGCGAGGATGTGAGCCTGCGCTCTCTGCGGCTAATTCTGTCTGCAAGCGGGCGGCTAGACAGTCCCGCAAGCACAAGTCGTCGCAGGCGGCAATAAAAATTTGACGGCGTAAATTGAGGTCGATCGCCTGTTTCAAGCGTTGATAGATCAGCTTGTTTGAGCTAGAAACTTTTTGGGAAGGAATAGACATCAGGAGCAGCCGATTTTAGATTTTAGATTTTAGGTTTTAGGTTTTAGATTTGGGATTGTAGATTTTAGATTGTAGAGTTGAGAGTTGAAATCTCGATCGCTCATAACTCACAACTAAGCCCCGAAGGCAGTCAATCGATTTTAGATTTGAGATTTTAGATTTTAGATTGAAGCCTTGACCGCACGGATAAATTCGGGGGCTCCTTTATCGGATACAGGTTTTTTATTTCTGGGCCCTGAGTCTGCTTTCGGAATAAATCCGGGGGCTTGTATCCTGGATGCTTGATTGTCAATCGCACCGTTGATGACTAAAGGATTGTAGATTTTCAATTGGCAATTTTATGTGGGTGGCAAACCAGTGTGATTAAGTGCAACCCATGTCCCTGAACCCGACAGCCGAGAGGAAAACACCAAATTTATGCTGGTCTTATTTAGCTTTCCAGCTCGCTTGGCACGCTTCAGGATTATCGCAACTACCTGCTTTGTATTGAAACACAAAAACCATGTTTCCTTGGGAAAGGAAAACATGGTTTCTCGAAGGATTATTTAAAATTGCGATTTGAAGCAGCTTTGAGTCTCAGGCCAGTTTTCAGACGGAGGCAGCCACGTACACCAAACCGGCGACTAACATGGCTGCTGCAATACCCATGATGATGTAGTTGCGTTGCTGATTTTTGTTGGGAGGTACGGCTTCATACACCTTCGGCTCTTTAGCAAAGTTGTTCAGGCGTCCATCGTCATCTTTGATGTAAGGCATCAGTCACAATCCTTAATATTTTTGATGTTTACAACTCTACCAAAAAAGCGCCCAGGAAAATTCAGGAATTTATTTGGAGGTGACAGTGCCTGTTTGGGGGGAAGAGGCGATGGCGTAATCTTTGATCGGCATTCTGCCTGCTAAGTACGCCATCCGCCCCGCTTCTGCTGCCATGGACATTGCTTTTGCCATTGCCGGGGAATTTTGGGCATTGGCGATCGCGGAATTAATCAACAGTGCATCGGCTCCCATTTCCATTGCTCGCGCCGCTTCGCTGGGCGTTCCGATCCCCGCATCGACAACCACAGGAATATTTACCGTGTCAATAATTATTTGAATGTTGGCCGCATTGTTGATCCCTTGCCCTGAACCGATGGGCGAACCTAAAGGCATGACTGTCGCACAACCGACTTCTTCTAGGCGTTTTGCCAGCAGGGGATCGGCATTGATGTAGGGCAAAACGGCAAAACCTTCTTTGACTAATTGTTCTGCGGCTTCCAAAGTGCCGATCGGATCTGGCAGCAAATATTTAGCATCGGGAATCACTTCTAACTTGACAAAATTATTGTCTTCTTGCCCTAAAAGTTTCGCCATTTCCCGGCCTAAACGAGCTACTCTAATCGCCTCATCCGCAGTTTGACAACCGGCAGTATTGGGCAGCATCCAAATTTTAGTCCAATCGAGAGCCTCTGCCAATCCTTCATGGCCGGGAGCATTTGTTTGCACTCGCCGCACAGCCACGGTAACAATTTCGCACCTGCTAGCGTTGACACTTTGCTGCATTTCTGCAATGCTGCGATATTTTCCCGTCCCCGTCATCAAGCGAGAATGAAAAGTTTTGCCGGCAATAATTAGAGGTTTGTCTAAAGATGGCATTTCTGTATCTACTGGATAGCCAAAAATGCTGTACTCAAGTGCCTCTTCCCAGTTTTTTCTGCCTCCCAGCATTGCTTCAAGCTGCCAACCTTCTTTATTTGTCAGCTCATCGCGGGTAACTGCATAAAGAATTTGCCCAACAGTTATCAATTTGGCATCTCGCGGCATATTATTTTTTAATCCTCTTTGTATAATTTCTTCAAACTCATTAAAAACGTCTTCCATTTTCCCATTCCTCCCTAGTAATTTCTTGAGATTCTTCGCTATTGAATACTAATATAATGCTCTGAATCCGTTGTGTGTCGTCCCAATAAAAAGCTTTTCTGATGCCGTCGTTTACCTTCCAAAACTCGTAACTCTTTCGGTTTACGTGAAAAATAACCGTTACTGCACCTTGTTTTTTTGCTCTACTGATGCCTTCTTGCACTCGGTCTCTGATGTTTTGAGTCTGTTCTGTCAACTCCTTAAGTTCGCAAATCTCACCGTCTATCTCAGCATCTGGCGTTCTGACACCCTCTGCTGCTTGCTCGCTCAACATTCTAACTCTCTTCCCTATTTTAGCCAAAACTTCAGCAATAAAGATTTCCGAATTATTAAGATTATGTTGTTGGTGAATTAGCACAAATCCGCCAGCTATCTCATCAAAATAATATCGCCGATATTCTGGTTCTGCATTTTCGTAGATGGCTCTGCTTGTTTCGATATATTCTGAATTCACCGTTACTATACTCTCAATGGACTCGGATCGGGTAGAGTTAAAGGTATGAAATCAACTGTTGAGCAACTGGCTAAAATTGGAATATTTACCAGCTTAAACCAAACTGAATTAGAGCGATTGCAAGAACATACAGCAATTCAGACTTACCGACAGGGAGAAATTGTGATGTATGAGGGCGATCGCATCCCCGAAAAATTATACACTCTTTTGAGCGGTTCTCTGCGGGTTGCAAAAACAGCGGCGGCGGGCAAAGAAACAATTCTCCGCACTTTATTTCAGGGAGATATTTTTGCCGCACCTGCTTTGCTAGGCAACGGCATTGCCCCCGCAACGGTGACTGCAGAAACGGAGGTGGAAGTTCTTACCACAGAACGGGAAGTTTTGCTAGCAGCAATTCGAGAAAATCCTGAGATTGCCTTGCGAATATTGGCGGTGTTTAATCAGCGGTTGCAGCAACTGCACGAGACAGTGCACGGTTTGGTGTCGGAAAGGGCGATCGTGCGGCTGGCCCGATTTATTCATTACTTTGGCGTCGAGCAAGGTAGGAAAATGGCGGATAATAGTGTATGTTTAGAAAAACGTTTTCCCTACTATCAAATTGCTCGCAGTATTGGAATTACTTACGAAGAATGCGTGCGGTTATTTAAGAAACTCAAGCCGTTTGTTTCCTACAGTCGAGGCGGTAAAATTATTGTATTGGATTGGGAAAAATTGGAGTATATCGCCTCTGGAGATGACATAGACTAAATGTTAAAATCCCAATTCTTGTAGTGCGGGTTTCACAAACAATATTTGAGTGCAACTCACTATCTATATAAAACCGCCCCCCACAATCTGTGAATCGGGGCGGGTTTATGAGATTATTGATTTTAGGCAAGTATGAAACCCGCCCCCCAAGCAATATTGCGGAAATTAATTAGCCTCGGAAAGTGTCAAAATAAACGCCAAATTTTCTTCTGCTTTCAAAGCGTGAAGAGCTTTACCGGGCATGAAGATAAACACCCCCGGTTCCAAAACAATATCCTTGCCTTCCAAAGTCAAAATTCCCTTTCCTTCGAGTACATTGACTGTGGCATTCCGTGCAGAGGAGTGTTCCGAAATTTCCGTTCCTGCCGCCAGACAAAATAAACTGTACTGACAATTATTGTCTTTGACTAAAATTTTGTTCAGCACTCCTGCAGCGGGATATTCAATTGCGTCTCGGAGTTGGATTGCTGAAGATTGTAGCGGTAAAAGAGTAGTAGTCATAGTTTTTGACAATTAATTAATTTGGTCACAAGTCTCGAATTTATCAGTGGCTTCACTTTCTTCAATCGAAAATCGAAAATCGATTGAGTCGGTTAAGATTGTTTTTTGGCCGAGAGAACGATGTAGCCCAGATCCTGTTGGTAATGCTGGAAAACTCGACGCATTGCTAAGATACGATCGCGAATTTGCGATCGACTTAAAATATTCCACACAATCCGCACAGTACCCACCAACCCTTCATCTTGCAGCATTCGCGACAAATTTAGGAGGCCCATCGCCCCAGTTTGACACTTTTCTACTTGCAAACCCGCGTTTTGGTAAACAGCAATCCAGCCAGACTCAGACAAAGGCGTTGAATTAGCCCGAGTCACTTCTGATAAAGCTTTTTGAATTTCTGATTCTCGGTTTCTAGCTAAAAGTTCGTGAGAGAGAAACTTGCCGCCTGGTTTTAAACGATCGCAAATTCCCGATACAATTTTAGCTTTCCCCGACGGCGACTGCATTGTCAGGATAGCTTCAGCCAACACCCAATCAAACTGTTGGGAAATCCGATCCAAGTGAAAAATATCTCCTTCCACAATTTCCACTCGATCGCTCAAACCCGCTGCTGCAACATTAGCACGAGCGCGGGCCACACTGTCGGGATTTTTCTCAACTCCCACTACTTTTACGCCAAAACGTTCAGCCAGGGCGATCGAACTATATCCAAAACTAGCAGCCAACTCCAAAACAGTCTCCCCAGGCTGAAAATCCGCCCATTCAAATAACTGTTCCGTAGCAAATTTCCCCCCCGGCCTCAACATTTTCTTATCCGCCGCGGCCAGAACTTCATGTCCGGGTGCAGTCTTAAAATTCAGAGCAGTATTGGTCATTAAATTGACCTCCTATGTAACCTTACTCTCAGTTTGCCAAATTCTCCCAAATCTTTCTATGATCTAGCTCATATTCAAATTATCGTAGGGTGCGTCAGCCTCCTGATTTTTGAGAATTATCCCAAAGATTTAGAAATTCTGACGCACCCTACAATAGATTTATATCCCACATTCCGCAGATGTGGGTCGGATTTCTTGATCAGTTGTGAAAACTTGGAAGCCAAACGCTTTTAGGCTGAAAT
>NZ_JAUBOS010000149.1:0-2082 GCF_036700365.1 Microcoleus sp. w2-18bC1 | reverse complement strand
CCCACATTCCGCAGATATTCAAGCAGAGGTAAAGGAAGATAGATTTGGCAACAATAAACTCCCAAACGATTGCACTGCAATCGTTTGGGAGTTTTTAGTGTATAATAGATTTCTGCAGTAAAGCAACTCTAAAAATCATGAACCAGCCATTATCGGGGATAAATATCGTAAATTTAGACCACTTGGGAATAGTAGCCGGGATAATAGATGAAATGGAATTGGTAGAAGAAGTCAACAAAAAAGTGGGGATAAGCAACAAAGAAACCCTCAGCCCAGGACAAGTCATGAAAGCGATGATTTTGAACGGATTAGGGTTTTTGAGCGCCCCAATCTACCTATTCGACACATTTTTTGTCGGAAAAGCAACAGAACATCTAATAGGAGAAGGAGTGACCCCTGGACAATTAAATGATGATAGAATAGGCAGAGCATTAGACAAATACCATCAAGCTGGAACGACACAGTTATTCACAGCGATCGCCCTGAAAGCAGCTCATAAATTTCAAGTAGAAATGAACAGGGTTCATCTAGACAGCAGTTCAATATCAGTAGAAGGAGCATACAAAACTCGTCAGGAAAAGAGTCAAGACATTGAAACAGACTCATCAGACCCACCCGATGAAATGAAAGCCATAAAAATCGTTCACGGATATTCAAGAGACAAAAGACCCGACCTCAAACAATTTATCATTGACACCATAGTTAGCGGTGATGGAGACGTACCATTGTATCTCAAAATAGATGACGGAAACGCCGATGACAAAAGCGTTTTTGTAGCCCGACTCAAAGAATTTAAAAACCAATGGACTTTCGACGGAATCTGTGTAGCAGACAGTGCCTTATACACAGCAGAAAACTTATCAGCAATGGCAGGAATGAAATGGATAACCAGAGTGCCATTAAGTATCAAATCAGCCCGACAAAAAATCTCAGCTATCGAAGATAAAGACTGGGAATCAGCTCAAATTAAAGGCTACAAAATAGCAGCCATAACCAGCGAGTATGCCAACATCAAACAAAGATGGATAGTAGTAGAAAGCGATCTCAGAAAACAAGCAGCCCTCAAAAAAATAGCCCAGCAAGTAGAGAAACAATTAGAATCAGCTTCTTCCTCACTACGCAAGCTATTCAGACAAGAGTTTGCGTGTATAGCCGACGCAGAAATCGCGATAAAAAGATTATCAGATACCTGGAAGTATCACCAAATCACAGAAATTGAATGCCGAGAAAAACCAGTCAAAAAATCGACAAGCAAGCAGAAACTAGAGAACCAAACAAATCCAACAGTTTATCAAGTTACGGGTCAAATAGGAACCCGGTTATCAGTAATAGAAGCCGAACAAATCACAGCCGGGAGATTTATATTAGCCACCAACATCTTAGACACTCAAGAGGTGAGCGATCGACAGATACTATCAGAATACAAAGCGCAGCAAAGTAACGAGAGAGGATTTAGATTTATCAAAGATCCATTGTTTTTTACATCAAGCGTATTTGTGAAAAATCCCGAGCGAGTCGAAGCAATAGGAATGATAATGGGACTGTGCTTGTTAGTTTATACCCTAGCGCAAAGGAAATTGAGACAACACTTAGAAGCCACCAATGAGGGAGTCAGAAATCAGGTAAAGAAACTCACCAATAAACCGACAATGCGCTGGATATTTCAGATGTTTCAAGGGGTACATTTAGTGACGGTCAACGGAGATAAGCAAGTCAGTAATTTAACCCAAGACCGTCAAGATGTATTAAAGCATTTAGGACAGTATTGCAGTCGGTACTATTTAATGTTTGCAGGTGGATGACGCTCTCCATTAAGCTGTAAATCTTGGTGAATAATCCACATTTATTAGTCAAGATGATTAGCTCTTGGCGGGATTTATTTTGGCTAAAAAGCTAAGTTATTTCGCGAAGAAAGCGCCATAAATCTATTAAAAAAAGTCAACTATTTCAGTTTAGTTGATTTCGGGAGATTTGACAGGTGCCCGTGACGTTAAAACCGCATAAGTTAAACGGAAAAACTTTTTGACTCCAACTTTTCACAACTGATAAAAAAATTCCACACACATCTGCGGAATGTGGGTT
>NZ_JAUBOS010000002.1:141023-218496 GCF_036700365.1 Microcoleus sp. w2-18bC1 | reverse complement strand
AATCTTTTGCGTCATGTGTCCTATTTTATGACACTTTGTGTACTCTGCTTACTTTTTTTCTCTCCTACCCCTACTTATTGAGCCGATACCATACAAACATATGAATTTACCAAAGTTGATCGCAGTTGCTTGTAGTGCGATCGTCCTTGAATTATAGGGACACGGCAATGCCGTGCCCTGACTGCCAAGTTTCGTTCCAACTAATTTCCAGTTGTTTCACGGACGGTCAAACTGTACTTGCCTCTACCTTTTGGAGGCGGATCGTAAGCATTGACAATGACGCGATAGCGACCATTCGCAGACAAGGTAACAGAAATCTCTGAATTGGAATTTTGCTGCGTTGCATCATCATTTTCTCCAAGTAGCTCGCCCTGGGAGTTGAAAATAGCGAGATAAGTATCAAACTCGGTACTTTCTACGGTAATAATCACTTTCTGACCCTGAGTGCCTTCAAAGGTATACTCGTCGTACAAACTGCTGTCTGAGGGCAGTACAGAAGACTTAGCAGGGCTGAGTTCTCCGTTTTGCTCTAAAATGATTTTAGATGAACCCGCATCAGGACTCCGCGGAGGTTCTACAGTAGGGCTCTGAGTTGGCGAACTTTGTGGTGATGGCGACGGGTTGGGACTTGCTTGAGCTAAAACACCCTTTTCAGCAGGCTTCGCATCAGTTAAATTTTGAGGAAATTCTGCTGAAATGAGGGTGGAACTACTGTTAGCAACTCCACCTAAATTTGAAACTGGCGGCGAGACAGTCGCTTTGCCAGAAAAAGTAGCTACCAGAGCAATTGGCGCGATCGCCCACAATCTAACTTGACGCATGAATTACCTCGGTTTGCAACGAAGAAGGAAGTTCGGCAACGGATTCGCTCGACGGATTTAACGGATGGAAGAAGGAAGTTCGGCAACGAGCAATGTACGGATTTAACGGATGGAAGGAAGCAGGAAAAATAATTCGACCAATTCCCAATTAGCCATTACCAATTACCAATTCCCAATTAGCCATTACCAATTCCCAATTACCCATTTTCACCGGACTGTTAGAGTGTAACGACCCCGACCCGAAGCATCGTAAGCATTGACAATTACGCGATAGCGACCCGTAGCGGGCAAAGTAACGGTCAGAAACGCATTTTTAGTCGAATCGCTCTCATCGTCATTTTCTGCCACTAATCGGCCGTTAGGGTCAAAGATAGCCACATAGGGATCGAAATCTGTACTTTCGAGGGAAATGGCTACAGACTGACCCGATCGACCTTCAAAAGTATACTCTCGATACAGACTGTTGTCAGACGGCAATACTGGGCCTCCTGCGACTAAAGCGCCTTCTTCTTGCAAAATCGCCCGAGAAGGCGCGGTAGGAGCACTCGCTTTCAGTTCTAACGTATAAGCCCCTGACTGCTTAGCTTGGTAGGAATTTGCCACTAACGTGTAAGTCCCGTCTGCTGGCAACCTGACTGTAATTCTGGCGTCTTTACTGCCGGCCCCGTCATCGTCTTGTGCGATTTCGCGCTGGTTGGGCCCGAGCAAAATTAAATAAGGGTCAATTTCTTGACTTTTCATTTCTATGGTGATTTGCTGGCCCGCTTTTCCCTCAAACGAGTAGAGGTCAAAAAAGCTGTTGTCTGTGGGCAGAACGCTAGACTTCTCGGTGAGGAGGCCGCTAACGGCGGGCCCGTTTAACGCAACTTTTTGAGGTGATTTGTTGCCACCAAAGGGCGATCGGGCTTGAGCCACGCGGGGAGCCCGCCCTTCTCGCACCGCTGTCAGGAAAGCGGGTAATTTGTCTGCGGAAATTGCAAAACCGATACCGATATTACCTCCACCCCGACCGCGAGTAAAAATAGAAGTATTGACGCCGATTAATTCTCCTGAACTGTTTAGCAGCGGGCCTCCTGAATTGCCGGGATTGATGGCGGCGTCGGTTTGAATTAAGCCCCGCTGCTGGTCGATGCGACTGACGATTCCGACTGTAAAAGTACCTTGAAATTGACCGAAGGGATTGCCGATCGCAAATGCTTGTTGCCCGACTTTCACCGAACCTGGACGGGCTACAGGAATAGTGGGCAAATTGTTTTGACCGCGAATCTTAACCACGGCTAAGTCTAGACCTTCTTCGCCGAATCCGATGACATCGGCGACAAGTTTTCTGCCGTCTGACAAAATGATATTGACGGTACCGCCTGCCGAAACAACGTGGGCGTTCGTTAACACCATGCCGTCGGGGCTGATAATTGTGCCACTGCCGTTAGATTTATCTGTATCGACTGTAACAACCGCCGGACTAGCCTTTTCGTAGACTCGAATATTGGTTTGTTCTTCGACAGTTTGGGCGATCGCACCCTGGGAATGCACCGAGTTAAATTCCGTTAAATCTGTTGATTGCCGCACAGGGGATGTCGTAACAACCGCACTGGCGCTGGCTGCAACCCCAACCGTTAAAATTCCCGATACTGCTAAACTTAGAAGTTTGAAATTCATGGCGATCGATTTAGTATTTAGCGATCGGTAGCTAGGAATTAGGTTTTGTGGCTAACCCCTAACTACCTTCTCTAATTATTTTAGGACGTGCACCACGGTAGTGACATTCCTCACGCCGGTTCTCCTATTCGGGAATCTGAATCAGCAGCTAAATACTTAAAATTAGCTTGTCGTACCGCAGCATCCTCATTGCCGTAGAAAAAAGACAGCAAAGCAAAACGCTGGCCGCTAATCACCGGCGTCGCTTCATGCAGCAAAGAACACGAAAAAATAATCGCCGTGCCACAATCCCCTTTATAACCGTGTGGCGCGTACTCTGGAAACCGTAAAAATCCCCCCGTGTACTCTCCCACATTCAAGTTTAGCGTCATCGCAAACCTGCGGTGCAGGGTAGCTTTGCTAGTGTTGTCGCGGTGTGGGCGAAAATAACCGCCGCTGTCAGCATCGTAACAACCTATCAAGTACCGTTCAAACCTGGTAATTGTAAACTGAAAAGCTTTTTCTACTTCCGGCCGCACCCGGCGCAAAATAATCGAATTCAATCGCTGCTGTAACTTCGGGTCTTCAATAAAGAAATCTCGGCGCTTCTTAAAAGTGTCGTCGTGCAAGCCAACTGTTTTCCCGCCTATTTGCCTCATAAAGCCCGAAGGACTGCCACCGTGAGTTTTGTACATATCGATTAAACTGCGGCAAGATGCTTTGTCCAAAACATTAGGAATTACCAACACCGGGGCGTGAGGAGTTGCCGGTCGCCCTTCCTCAATCGGGGGCAAAGTTTTGAGAAAATCTAATACTTGCTGGGCGTGTTGGTGCGGTTCGCCCATCGGCAAAATATTAATTACCTGAAGGTTTTCGTTGAGTACAAAAGTTTGGGGTGAATAGTGAACTCCGGCAACTCCATTTTCTTCGACCTCTCGGAAAACACCATACTGCTGACTGACTTTTTTGTCTAAGTCCCAGAAAAATATGAATGACGGAGCAATTGTTGTTGGTCTGTTTTGTTCTTTGTCTGCTGGGTCAACGCTCACTCCGAACCTGGGTACTTGCAAGCTTTGGAATTCTTCTGAAAGCTCTTGAAAGCTTTTGAGGATAACTTGGATTTGTTCAAAAGCTGCACTGGCAAAGAAAAACAGCACGACTCGCCGGCCGCCAACAGTCGGGAAATGAAATAAGGGGTTATTTGTAGAAGGAACGGAAAACCAGGGAGCCGGATCTCCTATTTCGAGTAATGGCATCTTGCTGATTTAAGATTTGGGATTTTATATTTAGATTATTATGCTGTCGATTAGTTCCACAGGTTCGGTAGGCCAATCGATTTTAGATTTTAGATTTTAGATTTTAGATTTTAGATTTTAGATTTTAGATTTTAGAATTGAAGCATTGACTTGCGCGAAATAAATTCGGGGGGAAGTTTCTCGGATACAGGTTTTTTATTTCTGGACGGATGAATCACGTGGCGGGTATCCTGGATGCTTGATTGTCAAAATAACTTTGAAAAAGATTAGCTTTTCTTTGTGTATATCTCCGTTGGTCTGGGTTTTCACCCTCGCAATTTACAGTCTTTTTAATCACTTTCATATCTGAGAATAAGTAGATGGGCATCAATAAACGCAACTTATTTTTTCGCCGGCTGGCACGATAAAAGTTTAGTTTCACCCATCTACTTAGTGTTTGCCTATTTGTCGAAACTGGGGGAATTATCGGGTTGGTCTTCCGGGTATTCTACAGGTCGATACTCCACGTAGTCTGACGGCGGTGCTTCCACGTCGCGGTTGCTGGGGCGAGACCTGGATGATTCCGTAGGACGGGGTTTTTTGGTTCTCGGCGGCGTATCGGAACTGCGGTTTTCCGAAGCAGGGGGGCGACTGCTGCGGCTGCGGGTCGGTCTTTCTTCGGGGTTGTCTGAAACGTCCCAGTTGTCCGACTCTTGGGCAGGCGGGGCTTCTGGGCGAGAGGGACGTTTGCGCGAGGATCGATCGGGCGAGTCGGGCCGTCCGGTGTTAACGCTGCCGTTGCGATTCGAGGGGCGGCGGCGAGGTTCGTCGTCGTAGGCTTCCCGAGAGGAACGGTAGTCTTGGCTGCCTCTGATGCGGGGACGCGGCGGATAGTCTTCCTCTGGTTCTAGCTGCTCCATTTCGGCATCGTAGCCCTCGTAACCGTAAGCGTTGCTGACCGGTCGCTCTTCATCTACGTATTGGGCGCGAGTTTTGGCTTGGGCTGTGGTCGCTCCTCGCAGCTTAATGCTTTCTGCTGCAAAAAATATGGCGGAACCCGTCAACAGAAATTGACCGAATGCCAGAATTGGGTCAAGTCGCCATCCTTGAAATAACAGAATACCGCCGCACAGCAAGCCGACTGCTGCAAAAAAAATATCGTGGTCTCGGGCTAGTTTGGGACGCCACGATCGCAGAAAATACAGTCCTGCCCCTGCTACTGCTAGGATAATCCCTAACAGGCTGCTCCAGTTCAATCCTAAATTGACCATTAGCCTATCTCCTATGTCTTTCCTATGTTAGCGAGTTAGATTTTACATCTATCATTAAGTCTGTCAGCCCGACTGTGCTTTCTGGGGCAGCGTCCGGTCAGGGTTTCAGCTTGGTAAGTGAGTATAATAATGAGTTTAACGGGAAAAAACCTCAGCTTGGCAGTCAACCGAAGGTTTTGCCTTGACAGTTGCTGGCAGCCGAGGTTTCTCGGATCGGGGAAATGCCCGACGTGTAGCCGAAAATTGACTTGCAGCGCCGGACTTAGAAACCCGCTGACTTTTTAGGTGCGCTTGATTTTGTCTTTTTGGCTGATGAAGATCAGGGCGATCGTTGCTGGAATCACTACCACTGTCACGCCCACCAGCAGGCTGTACAAAAAGTTCGCGAGAGAAGGAGTCATAGATTCAAAGCCTTTGTTACAACAATTTGATTTTTATTAATTTTATACTTTCGATCGCACCTGTGAAACGGTTAAAATTATGAATAGCAGACTTAACAAAACTTAAAATTTCGAGATAAGACCCATGACTGGTATTACCGTTGCAAGTTGGATTCTGGGATCTGTCCTAGTCGTGATGACCTTGCTGTTTATTTTTCGGATCGTCCTGACTTGGTATCCCGAGGTGAACCTGAGCAAGTTGCCGTTGAGTCTGATTGCTTGGCCGACGGAACCTTTTTTAGCCGTAACTAGAAAGATTGTACCGCCGATCGGCGGGGTGGACATTACGCCGATTATTTGGGTGGGTATCTGTAGCTTGCTGCGAGAAATGATTCTCGGTCAGCAGGGGCTACTGACAATGATGATGTAGAAGTTGGCGGTTGACTGTTGACTGTTGGCGGTTGACTGCCAACTGCCAACTGCCAACTGACTAATGACTGTTTTGGTTCAAGAACTGTTCGACGAAATTCGTGTAAACTTCGCCGCTGAGAAACTCGGGGGAATCGAGGATTTTTTGGTGGAAGCTGAGGGTGGTAGGAACGCCGGTGATAGCACATTCCCGCAATGCCCGTTTCATCCTGCGGATGGCTGTTGGTCGATCGCGCCCCCATACAATTACTTTACCGATTAAAGAATCGTAGTAAGCGGGTATTTCGTAATCGGTGTAGACGTGAGAGTCCATCCGCACGCCGGGGCCACCAGGAGGCAAATAACCGCTGATTATGCCGGGGTGGGGTCGGAAATTGCGATCGGGATCTTCAGCATTGATGCGACACTCGATCGCGTGGCCGTTGAGAATGACTTGGTTTTGCTTGATTTGCAGTTTTTCTCCTTGGGCGATGCGGATTTGTTCGGCAATCAAATCGAGGCCTGTAATCATCTCGGTGACGGGATGTTCTACTTGGATGCGGGTGTTCATTTCCATAAAGTAGAACTTGCCCGATTTGTCAAGTAAAAATTCGACAGTGCCCGCACCCGTGTAGTTGATGGATTTGGCAGCGGCAATGGCGGCGTGACCCATTTGATCTCGCAGTTTCTGGCTGAGGGCTGGGCTGGGGGCTTCTTCGAGGAGTTTCTGATGTCGGCGCTGAATCGAACAATCTCTCTCGCCGAGGTGGATGACGTTACCGTAGTTGTCGGCGAGGATTTGGATTTCGATGTGCCGGGGTTTTTCGATGAATTTTTCGAGGTAAAGTCCGGGGTTGCCGAAGGCTGCGTCGGCTTCGCCTTGGGCTGCTGAGAATAGTTTGGGGAGTTCCGAGGGTTCTCTAACTAGCCTCATGCCGCGGCCTCCACCGCCGGCGGTGGCTTTGATCATCACAGGATAGCCGATGTCGCGGGCGATCGACAAAGCTTCGCGATCGTCCGCCAGCAATCCGTCGCTACCGGGAACTGTGGGGACTTTCACTCGCTGCATGGTTTCTTTGGCAGTGGATTTGTCGCCCATCGCCCGCATTGCTGCCGGAGACGGCCCGATGAAGGTAATTTGATGGTCGGCGCAGATTTCGGCAAATCGGGCGTTTTCGGCGAGGAAGCCGTAACCGGGGTGAATGGCTGCTGCGTTGCGCGTCAGGGCGGCCGCGATGATGTTGGGGATGTTTAAATAGCTTTTGCTGCTGGTGGGGGGGCCGATGCAAACGGCTTCGTCTGCCAACTGGACGTGCAAGGCGTGTTTATCTACGGTGGAGTGTACGGCGACCGTGGCAATCCCCATTTCCTCGCAGGTCCGCAATATGCGGAGAGCTATTTCTCCCCGATTAGCGATTAAAATTTTCGAGAACCCCATCTTCGCTGCTTAATTCACTCAATATTCTGTACAATAATGCCTTTCGGTATGTTCTGGATAATCGTTTTCCAGAAATTGTTCACAAAAATTTATTTTACATTTTGCTGGTAGTGGTGCTATGATTGTAAATCGGCGGTCTCAAAGGGCAAGTCACAAGTTAAATGTCAGGAACCTCAACCTGTAAATCTTTAACTCGTAACGCAAAAATCCCGGAGATTGCCAGAAATAGCGGATGTGGCGGAATTGGTATACGCGCACGCTTGAGGTGCGTGTGGCAATATGTCCTTGCGAGTTCGAGTCTCGCCATCCGCATTGAATATATAAAACAACTGTTGACAGTTTTGGCTGTCGGCAGTTGTTTTATATTGAGTGGTTTTTCTAGAAAGTCGATCGAGTAACGTAGGGTGCGGATTCATCAGATATCTTTAAGTGCGATCGAACTTCTGACAGATCCGCACCATACAAAATACTCTTTAACTGTCGATCGACTATTGTGTTTGAATTAAAAACATAGATACTTATCGTTTGTCAAGTAGAATGGGGTTAGTTAGGTTCCGAATCCGAGAGTTGGCTGACGAAAAAGGATGGACGCTAAAGGATGTTGCCGATCGATCGGAGGTTCCGTACAGCACAGTCAGGCACTATGCTCGATCCGAAGGACTAGCAACGGTTGATATCACATCCATTCAAAAGATAGCTCGCACCCTCGATGTTTTGATTGAGGAGTTGATGGAAGTTGTTAAAGAATAATAATGAGAATGGTGTTGGATAGTGCCACAATATTTTGGGGAGGCTAATCAGAAAGAAATCCGTCAATATGCAGAAATTATCGCCATGACGGATGATGTATATACAATAGCTAATTATCTAGAGATTTCTGAACAAATTATCCGCCAAGTAAAAGAACACATATTTATCAAGGAACACGAGCTTGACATTCCCAATGATGAGACAAATACTATTAGTCATGTCCGAGGTAATTTTACACCCGATGGTGAGATTGCTGATTTATGGATAAGTGCAAAAAATGGTGAGCTACAACCGAGAGAACTTAGCAAGTTTAAACGGTTGATAGCCCATGAGTATATAGAGCAAGCACTAATGGCCGATGGACTTCCTTATCGATCGCCTAAAGCTTGGATAGAGCATCCCATGTATGGTTTTGGCAACTGGCCAACCCCGGATAATTTCGGAGCACACGATATAGCTCCTCATACCAGCCAGCCCAATCCATTTTCCCACTGGGTTAACATAATAGGTAAGTCAGCGGAAGGACTGATGCTTGCGGACAACCTCTCGAATCTTGATGAGTTGCTTGAAGCGATTAGAGAAAGAATATGACTGCGAAAACAATTACCGACACTGCACTAGAGCGAATTTTAGCAATTAAATGGGAGCCAGACGATAGTCGCGTTAACTCTCACATTGCCCTTTTGCGAGAATACTTGAGACGTGCTGCGCTGTGGGCCAAGGCTTTAGATTGTACGGATGAATGGCCGTTTTTTGATGTGGCTGCTCATATTGATTCTCTAGATGCCGATGAAACTAAGGTTAAAGTGCTTAAGACTCATTTCACAGAGACACCGTTTTATGTGGCGGGTATTATTGAGAAAACCTGCGAGTGGTTCCTTCATTGGGATAGCGCGAAAAATTCACCAAAAGTCAGTGAATTTACTCTACCTGAACCCTACGAACCGCTAATCCTAATGTATGAACGCGGTGGCATATTCTCTATGGAACATGGATTTTTTGATTTTGCTGTTGGGGGTTTTCCTAGAGGTAAATGGCAGAAATACGACCAAATCATGCCTTTGCTGGAACTAGATGCGAGAACTTTAGATCGACTAGATATTGATTCGGGCGATGGGTTGAATGCAATTAACCCGAAAGCAGAGGGAGATTACACATCAATAGAGCGAGGTTGATTTTCGGAACTAGGTAAACTTGTCTGCGCGGATGATAGTTTTAACACTTTACGAGCAATCAGCCAAGCAACTCCTCCCAAGACTCCACCGCCTAAGAAATTAACTATAATGGAACTAAAGAAGGGATGAAGTTTCTTTGTTTGTCTATCTGCTGTTTCAACCGCCGGGTTTCTACACAAAAGAAGTACAATAATTATGGCAAAATAAGAATTACTCATTTATTTGATCGCCCTTATCCCAATGACTACCGTTACCCAAGCAGAAATTGAACAGTATCGCTCCCAATTACAAGAATATCCCGATGCTCTAAAAGATCTTGATGTACTTGAAGAGTGTGAAGGCGATTTAGAATATGCAGCCGAAACCTTAGCAATTAAGTCAGGAGAATTAGACAACGATCTAGATGCAAGAAACCCAAATGAGCCTAGCTTGTTAGAAAAAGCAGCCGATAAATTACGTCCTCATATTTGTACGCAAGCCTTTAAAGACGTATTGAGTCAAGGTTTTGCTGTTGCATTGGGTTCGCTAATAACTGCTGGCGTTTACCCAGGAGTACCATTAACACTGGTACTTATTTACATAAGCACGAAAAATTTGGACAATTTTTGTCAGGATTGCTAAACGCCGATCGCAGTGAAGCCAGCCCAGTAATGAGGATCAGCAAAAGGAAACGGCTTGCGGTTCAGTGCGCCTTCCAGAGGAGCATTAACAAAGCGTGTGCGTTCTTTTTTGGGCAACAGTTTAAATGTTTGATCGATTTGCGGTTTGAGGCATTTTAATAATGCTTCAAGCGCCTCTGAGGTCAGATTCCGCAGCCATTGTTGTGCCTCATTGAGAGCAGTAACCGTTGATAGAGTTTCTAGGTTTTCATAGAACCGAATCAGTAACAAAGTGCTGGCGAGTTCATCCACTTTCCAAAGGGTACTGACCATGCTAGGGCTACCTGCTAAGAGAAATCCGAAAGGTAAGCCGATATATTCATCGCTGGTTCTGGATTCTGTCAATCCAGTTTCGCAGGCGGAGAGGGTGACAAGACGACATTGATTTAGGTCAAGATTAAAGATTTCCAACAGCGTCAAACGTTCTTTATTGGCGAATACCAGGGATGATTCCAAAGGCGAGTCAGGCTCGAACTTGCCGTGACAACCGAAATGGGCGCAGTTGGCAAAGCTGAGTTTCGCGTTTAGAATTGCGTTCTTATTAGCATCATCTTTTGCCAAGAAATCATTAGACTTGAATTTGTGACGGATGTTAGCGGCTTGCAGTTCAAGTAAGTAGCGGTCTTTGGTAGGATTGGCAATAGCAAATAGGTGAGAGAAATTAGGGCGTTGTCGCTGTTTCGCCTGTTGCAGTAGTTGGCAACTGGGGGCATAGCTGACTCCACCAGGGAATAAGTCGAGAAGGCACGATTCGGATTTGGAAAGGGATACAGTGATAGAAGAATCGATTTCATCGGTGCATCCGCTTTCAAACTCCCTTTCGTGGGAGATTGGCAACGCATGAAGGGGGAAAAGATGCAGGAAGCGATGGGGAATTAAAATCAGTCGATCGCACGGTTTCGGAATATTCTTTAAAATCTCATCAAGATGCAAAATCTCAGCTAGGTTTTGGAGGCGGGAGGCTAGTTTTTGCTTCCATTGGGGTTTTATCTCTTTATACTCTTTCCGATACTCGTTATCCCAATTTACCAAGGCTTGAAAGTCTGCTGTTGAAGATTGCCAGATTATTGGTGTTGGGGATTGTGGGGTGATGATGAAAGTTAGAAATTTATCGCCCATGATGTACCACTCAAGAATAGCGGTGTTTTCACCTGTCAGAGTTTCAATGTCTTTGTAGAGGATGGGCTTAACTTTTTGGGTTAGGCTAAAATCAGGATCAATTGATGTAATTTCATGAGCAATCAATTCATCGAGTTGTTTACGCAATTTGGTGAGATGAGTAGAATCGCGGCTAGTGGTTAGGCTGTCGATTGTGAGGCTGCGTTCTCCCAATATTCTGGCACCATTACTGTTACGGTTTATCTGTTCGATTTCCAGTTGTCGCTGTTCGGCCTCAATTTCTCGACCGAGGCGCGACAATTCGTTGAGAACAGTTTCGGGGATATTGCCTTTAGGTTTGATGTCACGGTTGGCAAAGAGTTCTACAAGGTTGCGGGCTTTGCTGCGTTCGACGTATTCTACAGCTTCGGTGTCGCGTTTCAGTTGGATGCAGACTTCTACCATGCCCAGATAGAGTTGATTCCATTCTTCCGCTAATTTCTGTTTGCTTTCATTCCCAGATTGAATCTCACCCCGTAAAAATTCTACTGTTTCAATCGCGCGGGCGTAAGTATCATAAGCGAGTTGCCATTGCTGGTTACTTCGGTGAAAATTACCTAAATTAGATAAAGTCTCTGTATGTTCTTGTGGGAAAGCCTCGCGAGTGCTAATACTTAAAGCCTTGTGATAAAGTGCGATCGCCAGTTCTATATTCTCTGCTCTCTCTCCCCTAATTCTGTTACAGTAGGCAGCCGCCAGATTATTTTGCGTCGTTGCCCAATTTTGGGGAAAGGCATCGCGGGTGCGTACTTCTAATGCCTTGTTGTAAGATGCGATCGCCAGTTCGATATTCTGAGCTTTCTCTCCCCTGATTCTGTAAGTGTAGGCTACTGCCAGATTATTTTGCGTCATTGCCCATTTTTCGGGAAAGGCATCGCGGGTGTAGACGGTTAATGCAGCAGTGAAAGATGCGATCGCATCTTCGATATTCTCTGCTTTTTCTTCCCTGATTCTGTTACTGTAGGTAATTGCCAGATTATTTTGCGTCCTTGCCCAATCTTCGGGAAAGGCATCGGGGGTGAGGACGGTTAATGCAGCAGTGAAATATTCGATCGCCAGTTCGATATACTCTGCTTTCTCTTCCCTGATTCTGTTACTGTAGGCAATTACCAGATTATTTTGCGTCATAGCCCAATCTTCGGGAAAGGCATCGCGCGTGTAGACGGTTAATGCAGCAGTGCAAGATGCGATCGCTAGTTCGATATTCTGAGCTTTCTCTCCCCTGATTCTGTAAGTGTAGGCTACTGCCAGATTATTTTGCGTCCTTGCCCATTTTTCGCTTCCCGGTTCAGAATTATTTAAAAGTATTTGATAACCAGTAATGGCAATTTCAAGATTATTCGCTCTTTTCCCCAGCGGAAAGTTACTAATATGATTACTCAAGTTTCCAATGAAGCAGAGAATAGATCCAATTGCTTCGGGATGTTCGGCAATCCAATTCCGGGCCACTTGCTGTAAAATATCGGCAAAACGGTCATTGAGGAGATGTTGCCGCCCGTCCAGCATCGGGTAAATTACTTTAATATCGCTATTGCTATCTTCTTCTGCTTGCAATAAGTCTAGGATAAAGTTTTCATACTCTTGTGAATTTTCAATTTCAGAGCGATCGCTATCTCCCTCATTATTCATCCCCAATAATTGCCCTACCTGACTGGCAAGATTTCGTAAAAAATTAGCGTGATTTTCCTGTCCTTCCTCTGCCAAGTTTTCTGCTACTACCTCGCAAACTTGGAGAAACCCCGAATCTACCAATTCTAAGTTAGCCTGTACAATCTGCTGTTCCTCACCTTTGGGGCAATTCAGGAGTGTCTCAACCAATTGCTGATAAGCTTGGGCGCGGGTTTCTTCCATTGTGGGGAGTTGTCAGTAACACCGATGTTTATTTTACCATGATTGGTGGTTTGGCGGTTGACGCTCCCCCGTATCAATTTTTACCCCATCCCGAACAAGTAATCGAAATTACCGTCTCCCACAGAGTCTCTAAGCGTATTGATGATTTTCTTTGTATTATCGTAAGGCCCTTCAACATAACAAGGTTGTCCATTGCGACCGAATTTCAAGCCGATTTCGCTGGTTAATTCTCCTAAATGAGCCTTCGACTCCTCGAAATCGCGATGCGGTTCAAAGCCTAATGTTTTGGCATAGGCGATCGCACCCCAAACCAGGGCTTGTGCTTGCTCTAAACTAATCTCCTCGTACTCTTGCATAAACTGCGAGTAAGAAAGCTGAACGAATTTTTTATATTGGCTATCGTTGCAGTTACGTGGCGGGATGACATCCTTGACTCCCAAACACCAGTAGTCGATCAAATAAGAGGCTGTAACAAAACGATTGTATCCCTTGGAACGAGTCACCACCACTAAACCCAAACCGCTCGTTTCAGAGGTTTCATTTCCCAACAATACCTTCGCAAAATTTACATCCACGAGACATTGAGCAACGGGCAATAACTCTCCTTTTTCGGCGCTAGCGAGGGCTGTTTGTTCTGCATGAGATTGAAGAAAGGTACTGACTTCGGATGCTTTCAATCCTAACTTTCGGGCAATTTGTTTGGGCGTTAATTGGCGATCGCGCAGGTTGAGAATTTCTTGTTCTTGTTCGGGCTGCATGGTTTTTCTATTGCCGTCAGGGCTGGGTTTGATCTGAGTCGATCATTGTACCGCGTTTTTGCGACCAACTTCCTAACATTGCAAAGATTGAGGAAAAAACCCGGTTTCTTTGATGGTGCGATCGCCCAGAAACCTCGGTTAGCCCGATAGTCCGCCAGGGGTTGAAACCCCTGTCTCATAGCGAAAGTCCTCTGAAGAGAACTAAAGAGTTTTTCATTTTTATCTCGAATTTTCAGTCGGTTTCAACCGAATTTCGCTATTAGCCAGGGGTTTCAACCCTTGGCGGATGTGGGTGACACCACTTTACTTTATACTTCGTGTAAAATCCGACTATTCAAACGCTCATATTCATCCTCTAGTAGCCACATTTTAGCCGATTCGTAATTGTCAGTGGTAAAGATAACTTTATAGTCTTGTGCCGGGTTATGGATGCAAAATTTTCCTGAAATTTCCTTGACTAACATCAGGATATAAGGAGGAGATATCAGAGTATCCGCCCAGATTTCCGCAAACTCCCACTCAGTCTCTTGCTCTGATTCTTGACTAATTTTAGTAGCTTGTGCGGGGTCTTGTGCGAGGTATGACATGGTATTTACCTGTAGTTTTTTTAATCTTTATTTCACCGTAATTTAGTGGTAGCTGAGTACCGTCTGCTTTCAGTATATAACCAATTGGTTCTGAAAAGTACAATCCATAGCGTTCATAATTGTCCTCTACATCGTCCTCTCCTGTGCGTTCCCCTCTTAGCTTAATTTATGCGGCCACTCTTTCCATTGTTTCTCTATCATTAAAGAGATGGACGATTCCTTCGCTTTCAAATTCACTTTGGGCTTTTTGGGTTCCGGGGAGATGTTTATCAATGAGACTGGTTCGAGTTTCTAGAGTAATTTCATGGTCAATTCCACTCATAACTCTATTCTATCTTAATTATATACCATTCATCGATGAATTTAGTTTAGTCTTGGAACCACGGGTGGCCAGAAACCGGGTTTTTGCGACAGACTTGGTGACAGTGCAAAGATTTGGAAACAACCCGGTTTCTTTGATGGTGGGCGGGTGTAAAAACCTAATTTTGCGCTAATTCCGGCGGCCGCCCCATCAAGCCTGTCATCAAGCGCAAGGCTAAAAACCTCACTGGGGGAATTGTCCGTAAACACCACAATCCAAAGCGGCGAAATGCTACAATTGGCAGCCAAGTATTAGAAAATAATCTGTCTAGAAAATCGGTAAATCCTAACACGATTAAATTCTCTTTTTTCCGCCAGTTGTGATACCCTTTCAATACTCGCAAATCGCCGATGTCTTCGCCTTTTTGGTGCGCTTGCTGCAAGATTTGGGCGATCGCCCCTGCGTCTCGAATACCCATATTTAATCCTTGGCCGCCCACGGGATGGCAGCAGTGGGCTGCGTCGCCAATTAGTGCTAATCTAGGCAAAACGTAGCGATCGCTCTGCATTAACTGCACCGGAAATAAAAAGCGATCGCTCTCCAATTCCAAACGCCCCAAAAGCCCGCCCGTTCGCTGTTCCAACAAAGTCAAAAACTCTTTTTCATCCATTTGTTGCAAAGCTTTTGCTTCCGCGTGCGGTGCTGTCCAAACTACTTGACAACGGTTCCCAGGTAATGGTAAAACTCCCATCGGGCCGCTCGGCCAAAAGCGCTCAAAAGCGATATCATTGTGCGGTTTTTCTGCTTTAATAGTGATAGCAACGCAGGATTGCCAGTATTTCCAGCCGCGAGTGCTGATGTTGGCTTCGGTGCGGATGCGCGATCGCGAACCGTCGGCGGCGACTAATAATTTGGTGCGAATTGTCCGAGTTTCGCCGTTTTGTTTGACTTCTATTTCCGCGCAATCGGTTAAATATTTTACCTCCACTACTTCCGCCGGACAAACCCAACTAAAATTCGGGTTTTTTGCCAAACATTCGTGCAAAGCTGACAGCAGGACTCGGTGCTCGCCAACGTAACCTAAAGCTGATTTTGGTACAGGCAATTTGCCAGTATTTCCCAAATCCGGGCGGTGGAATTCGACGACACCGGGATAGTCGCCGTCGCAGAGGCTAATTTGCTCGAAGGTGGTAATTTGCGGCAAGATTTGTTGCCACACGCCGATGCCTTCTAAAATCATTCCTGATAGTAAGGTAATTGCATAGGCTTGTTTTTTGGAGGCTGCTGCTGCGGGGAGTTGGGTTTCAATTATTGCTATTTTTAAGCCGGAATCGCTTAAGGCGCTGGCTAAGGTGGCCCCGACTATGCCGCCTCCGACGATGGCTATGTCAAAGTCGAGTATCGGTGTTTGCGTGGAGGCTGTTGTGGGAGAAAGTTCGTTTACAGGCATTTTCAAGGGATTTTGTCAAAGTTAATTGGATTGTTACTTTTTTATTGTAAAGAATTATTTCGATTTAGGGCGATCGAGAAGAGTAGACTATCGACATCCCTGAAAATCAAGGTTTTCAGACTACGAGCTCCAAATGCAAGTCCTGGATGCACTCGCTAACTCAGAAACCCGGTTTCTTCCTATATTTCTCGTCACTAAACGGAAAACTCCTAGAAACCGGGTTTCTAGCCCCCCCCAATGAGTCAGCCCTGAAACTAATGACTAATGACTCATGACCGAAAGCATCCAGGATACAAGCACCCGGATTCATTCCGAAAGCAGACTCAGTACCCAGAAATAAAAAACCTGTATCCGATAAAGGAGCCCCCGAATTTATCCGTGGGGTCAATGCTTCAATCTAAAATCTAAAATCTAAAATCTAAAATAGATTGACCATTTCCTTTGTGTTTTCGGCAGCCAGCGCTGATACTTCCTGGCAAATGGGAATCTCGATGACAAACTCTGCACCTTCCCCAGGCGTGGAAATACACTGCAATTTGCCTCGGTGCTTTTCAACTATAATCTGATAGCTGATTGACAGTCCCAAGCCTGTACCTTTGCCGACGGGTTTAGTAGTAAAAAATGGGTCGAACAATTTGCCAATGACTTCTTGATGGATTCCCATCCCGTTGTCGGCAATGCGAATTGTTACTGTGTCTGAATTGGCAATCGTGCTAATCCGAATTCTGTTGTGGTGAGCATATATTTCTTTTGAAGAATGAGTACTGTTGTACTCTTCGAGGGCGTCGATCGCATTTCCTAAAAGATTCATAAATACTTGATTGAGCTGACCTACATAGCACTCGACTGGTGGAAAACTGCCGTATTCTTTGATAATCTCAATCGCGGGACGAAGTACATTAGCTTTGATCCGGTGCTGCAAAATTAGCAAAGTGCTTTCGATTCCTTCGTGAATATCTACTCGCTTCATCTGCGATTCGTCGAGTCTGGAAAAGTTGCGTAAGGATACAACTAAGTCGCGGATGCGATCGGCTCCTACTTTCATTGATTCCAAAATCTTCGTAAAGTCTTCCATTAAGTAATCAACTTCAATATCTTCGGCTGCCTCTACAATTTCTGGGACGGGATTTGGGTATTTTTCCTGGTAAAGATGGAGCAAACCGAGCAAGTCTGCGGCGTATTGGCTGGCGTGGGTGATGTTGCCGTAAATGAAGTTAATCGGATTGTTAATTTCGTGGGCGACGCCGGCGACTAGCTGCCCGAGAGAAGAGATTTTTTCGGTTTGAATTAGTTGAGTTTGTGCTTGGTGCAACTCGTGGACAGCTTTTTCGAGCTCGGCTGCTTGCGATCGATACTGTCCCTCGGACTGCTTGAGTGCTTCCAAAACTTGGACTCGATCGCTAATGTCGGTGTGAGTTCCCACCCACTCGCGAACGCTGCCGTCGGCGGCCAAAATGGGGACGGCCCGCACCCAGAAGTTTCTGTAGCTGCCGTCTGCAGCCCGCAACCGATGCTCGACTTCGTAGAGACTTTTTGTTTCTATTGCCCGCATCCAAGCTTGTATTGTGCGATCGCGATCTTCTGGGTGCACTGATTTTATCCAGAAGTCCTTGTCTTCAGAACTCAAGCCCGTATAAGCTATCCAATCAGGCTCAGGTTTCTCGGCGATTCCGTTAGCGTCTGTCATCCAAACCATCTGTGCGGTGGCCATTGCCAGCGATCGATATCTTTCCTCGCTCAGACGCACGGATTCTTCCGCTTCTCGGCTGGCTGTCACGTCGCGCAAAATAGTTGTGAATATGATTTCGCCTGCCACTTCGAGTTTGGAAATAGAAGCTTCGGCGGGAAATTCCGTACCGTCTCGGCGGCGGGCGAAAATTTCTTTGCGGTTGCCCATTGTTCGGGCTTGTTGAACGTTGTCGCCGGAATTGCTGACGAGGTGACTCTGAGGGGTGGCAAAAGCTTCGGGCAACAGCAGGCTCAGGGATTGCCCGATCGCCTCCGCTGCACTCCACCCGAAAATCCTTTCTGCACCTTGGTTGAACAGGATAATTTTTTGGTCAGCATCCACGGAAATAATCGCGTCGTCGGCAATTTCTACAATGCCGGCGAAACGAGCTTGAGACAGTTGCAGGGCTTTTTCAGCGTGTTTGCGATCACTGATGTCGCGGGCGATCGTCGAAATGTATGTGAGTTTGTCGTCCGGTGAGGAGTGGGATATGATGACTTGGCTGACGGGAATTTCGAGTCCCGATGCTGACACGAAGGCTGTTTCTCCGCTCCAAAAGCCTTCGGAAACAGCGGTGGCGATCGCTTGTTTCAAAGTGCTGTAGTCTGACGCTGCCGTGAATTCTAGAACTTGTCGCTTGGATATATCTTCGTTTTCGTCTATACCCACCATTTTTCTGCCGGCTTTGTTAATGTAAATGGCGCGTCCTTCGAGGTTGTAAGTACCTACAAAATCGGGGGTTGCTTCCAGAATTGCTGCCAGACTTCTGTTGGCGATTTCGGCTTTTTTGCTTTCAGTAATATCCCGCGCGATGGTAACTATACCGCTAATATTTCCTAGTCCGTCCCGGTAAGCACTTTTTGTAGAAAGAAATGTCCGCAAATTTCCTTTAACTGGCAGCTCTTCTTCGATGGCTTCCGTTGTTCCCGCTGCCAGAGTTGGGCGATCCGTTTTCCTAATATTGCCCGCAATTTCTGGCGGAAATAACTCGCTGTCATCTTTGCCGATAATGTCGTCTACAGACTTGCCAATTATACTGGCTCCCGCAGCATTAAGCATTAAGTAACGACCCTGAGTATCTTTGACAAATAGGGCTGCGGGCGTACTGTTGATGACTGCTATCAACAGGTTGTAGTTTTTTTGAAGCGCCTGCTTTGTTGTTTGAGAGTCGAAAATTTGCTGCTGCAATTGCTCGTTGGTGATTTGCAGTTGGAGAGTCCGTTTCTCAACTTGATTTTCTAAATCAGATTTAGCTTTCCTCAGTCCCAGTTCCGCTCGATAGCGCTTCCGGTCGGCGGTGCAGAGAGTTTTGGCATTCTGCCAAATCATAACTGTAAAAATAATCACGTTCAATACGCTTAACAGCGATATCCCTACCTCCGGCGTGTAGGCTTGTAACCGCTCTCCCGATAGGATCAAATAACCGACTAAAGGCGGGATAATGATTGCCCGTGGCAACAAGCGCCTCGCCATGATGCCGCCCGCGCGATCGCTCGTCATTACTGCTATCAATCCTCGCTCTGGACTGGCAAATAAAATGCCGAAGCTCAGCAACATAAATGCTGCGGAGGTGTGCAAAGCCATGCCTGTATTTTTGCCAATTTGGTAAAATAAAGCTTTGTCGTAGAAATAGCCTATCAAACCCGTAAATGCAATTAAAAATGCTGAACAGCTTAAGATTTGAATCCGCAGGTATTTAGGCCGACGTTCTGACAGCAGCAGCAGCGCTGTTCCCAGCAATAAAAAAGCACCAGCAGTATTCGGTGCCATGCGTCCTGGTGTTCCGGTGATTCTCAATGTGTAACTTTCTTTAAATAGCAGTTGGTCGATGCCTAAGTCTAAATTAAAGCTATATTGAACTAGGGTTAATAGGCTAATTAATATAATTAAAAATGAGGATACTAAAATTAAATTTTTGTAATTTTTTTGAGGCTTTCTTGCTGTTAATTTGGCACGCCGGATCTGTTGGATGAATAGAGAAAACCCGCCCAAAATAAAGCAGACCGCAGTATTGGCTTTCATCGTCACGAGTCCGGGCAGAATGCTTTTTAAGATTTGCAGATCGAATATCCAACCCAAAAGGACTGTACAGCCGATCGCCATTACTGCAATACTCGCTTTTTTGGAAAAAGACTCGACAGCAGCCATTCGGGTTGAGGGCCTTTGCAGTTGTTGTGCTCGTTCAAAAACTTCCAATTTCTCGATCCCTCTAATTATTTAGTTTCTACGTATCTAAGGTAACAATAAACACTCTAGTGATAGTGTTGCCTACTATACAAAGCTGCTTAAGATTTTCTCAAAGCTGCTAATCATAAAATATGAATTATTTTATCTAACTTTAGAGAGATCGTCAAATGAAGGTTTAAGGCTCTTATGTAGAAGGCATTCGGCAGAATTGACTAATTTTTTATGTGTAAATTTTAATAAAAAATTCCTTGTTCCTTGTTCGTTGTCCCTTCGATTTCGGAAATTGGCGGCCGAATCATCGGCAAGACGGAGTGTTTTTACTCAGTATATCGAGGGCTAATGGTAGCGGATGAATCACTGTGCAACAAGATCACTCGCATTGTAAATCGGCTGCTATGGCTGTGGGAAATGTGGCACAACAGAGAAGACTCGGCGGTTGAAACCGCTACTACAAAAACAAAGTCCCAACAGAGAGGGACTATCATAGGGGATATTAAAGTCGGAGTTGGTAACTGTCAACTGTCAACTGTCAACTGTCAACTGACAACTGACAACAGTCAACTAACTCCCAAGTTTTGAAGTGCTTCCAAAGCTTCGGTTGCTGACGGGTAACGCTGGGGGAAAGCGTACAGCACCATCTGGTCTAAAACGCAAGCCAACTCCGGGGTGACAGTTGCATTTTTCTGCCAGATGAGATTCCCTAAATTATCAACTCTGAGTTGTTTCGGGCGCATTCCTGTCAAGGCTTGAATCCCCATAAGCCCGACAGCATAGATGTCACTGCACAATTTCGGGGAACCGATGGCTTGTTCCGGGGGAATATAATCTTGCTGAGTACCGCCACGCGATTTCGTTTGACCGATGCTGTTTTGTGAAGTGTTGATTTCTTTAACGGCCCCAAAATCAATTAATACCATTTTGTTATCAGATGTGCGCCTGATTAAGTTTTGAGGGTGAACGTCGCGGTGAATTACATCTTGTTTGTGAACAAAAACAAGCACTTCCAAGATATCTTTCAACAAAGCAATAACCTGATGCTCTTCCCAGGGTTGACCTTCGATTAGTTCTTGATACAAGGGTTGCCCTTCGATGAATTGATAGACTAAATAAAAATATCCATCTTCTTCAAAACGAGCTAACAATTCTGGTATCCGATCGTGTTGGCCCAATCGATATAAAACCCGCGTTTCTCGATCGAATAACTGGCTGGTTCTCTCAGACTGGCTTTTCAGGCGCTTGACGAGGCACAAAGGTCGATCGGGCAAATTTTCATCTTCAGCCAGATAGGTATCGCTGTACTCGGTGTTCACCAAATGTTCTCTAATTCGGTAACGCATCCGCAGCAGCTTTTGCAACATGGGATCGACAGAATTAGCTGGTTGTGTGCCTTTTTGTACAGCTCTCATGATGCAGTCCCAAAGATTTGCTCCGACTACTCTTTCTTCTTGTCCAATAATTTCTGCTTGCTTCAGTACCTTGGTGAGGTCTTTCCACAAGTTGTAGCCGACATACCGCCCCAGGTAGCCCACTGTGTACCCGCGGGCGATCGGATCGTTTTGCTGAATTTCTTGGTACGTCAAACCCCCTACAACACCTCGAATTATCGACTGTTGCAACCGACTCAGGTGTTTTTCCGTTTGTTCGTATACCAGATTGTCCAAAAAAATTATTGCTTCTTCTACCGTCATAGTTTCATGGCTTAAGTTAGTTGTGCAGCAGCAACACATTTGGTTTTTATATTTCTGTTATAGACGGTTGGGTTAAAATTTACTAGGTTTTTTGATTGGTGAAATATATCTTGATAAATATGACTTTTATGAATCAAGATTGTGAATTATATGAAATTCATTTACTTGACAAATGGTTGATGTGTTAAGTTGAATAAACTGATTTTTCTCAGAGAGGAGCTTAGAGATATAACAATCCTCGCATCATTTGTGAATTTCTTACGGACTCCCAGCGGGTTCGGGGAGGGTTGGGGTGGAGTAAAAAATTTACGACTCCTGCAAGGATTGCTATATAAGGGTTATTTAAGCCGACATGATAATCTGTGGTGCATTGAGATGGGAATTATCGGGCGGGCGCTCCTGGCCACCCGACAATAGTTTAAAGAAACAAGATAGTAAAAATTAGATTCGCGCCTGCTTATTAACAGTTAACTGTTAATTCTTAATCTTGTTCACATAGCCCCACAAACTGTAATCGCGACTCAGCCAACCCCGGAAAAAAGCCATCTGAGTCGGATCTTCTTGCACCCTTTTGTAGCGGTAAATAATTCGTTCATTAATCATTTGCAGCGCGGTATTTCTGTTATTTGCCCCTTTCAGCGCTTCCTTGGTGCGCGGGTCAAAAACTCCCGTTTGTGGCAATCCTAATGCTTGCTGAAGAAAGGTAATTGAGTTATTAATACCGAAATTAACGGCGGTGTCAAACATGACGATCGCCAAAGCCGGCTGCATCGTGCCCGAGAGGCTCGAATCCCAGTAATATTTATAAATTTCTAGGAGCTCTGCTTCCGACATCTGCGTCACGTCAAGGGGCGGAAGCCCACGACTGTAGCGGTAGGCGTTGTATTCCGTTTGCAAGACGCCCCGATAAGTTCTGCCGCCCTTATCGGCAGGGTGATTGCTGAATCCACCCTCAAAATATAGGGTGAAATAAAGAGCAGTTTGAAATAATTTCTGCCGAAAGCTGGCTGTCTGCTGCTGCTGTGCGAAAGTCTTTTGGGCAAAGGGTAAGGGGATTGCTAAGGTTAACAAGAGTATCCCCAGCAGGAGGTTTGGTTTCCACTTGATCTTATGTTGGCGCTGTGTCGCTTGCTTGTCGCTCATAAATTCTCTGTGACGATCGCCCGTAATTCCGCTAAAACTGCTACTCTGCAAAATAATATAGATTCAACCTTTAACTTGATAGCACAGATAGGCCGCAAAATGAATTCCGATTTTCGCAACCAATCCGAAACACCTCAGTTTGAAGATGCTGCATCGCTGACAGTCGCTGCAGAAACCTATTACTCTCAAGGCAATTTAGCAGCAGCCGTCGCTGCTTGTCGCCGAGCTCTGGAATTGCAACCGGATTGGGCGGCGGCTTACGTGACAATGGGCAATGTGCAGCAAGCAAGCGGCCAAATTGAGGAAGCGATGCGGTTTTATTCCGAGGCGATCGCTCTGAATCCGGATTTTGCTGAGGCTTATGCTAATTTGGGCAGTATGCTTTACAAACAAGGGCATTTGGTGGAGGCGGTTGTCAATTACGAAAAGGCGATCGAACTTAAACCGAATTTGGCTGCTGCTTACTGGAATTTGGCAGGGGCACTGAAGCAGCAGGGGCAGCAGGATGCAGCGGTAGCATACGAGCAAAAAGCTCTCGAACTCAATCCCCACCTTGCTCAGGTAGATTTTCACTTAAATTTAGGAGATACATTAGCGCAGCAAGGGAAGTTAGATGAGGCGGTGGCTGCATGGAAGCAGGCGATCGCATTCAAACCCGATTTAGCCGAAGCATACTGTCAAATTGGCCGAGTTTTGCGCCACCAGGGTCAATTTAAAGACGCAATACCCAACCTTCAAAAAGCTCTAGAAATTAAACCCGATTTTATTTCTGCCCACCAACATTTGTGCGACATCCTCAGAGATAGTAGCGATTTAGCTGCCGCGCGGCAAGCCGTGCACCACTACAGCCAAATGTGTGCAGAAACCGATCCAATTATGACCGCGATTTACTTCATCAGCACCTATCAAGTGTCGGGATTAAATCAAATTGCGGGCGATCGATTTTTAGAGCTAGAGTCGTACTTAGAGCAAAACTTAGAAACCGCTAGCCCGGTGGAAATTAAATCGCTTTATGCAAACTTGTTATTCAGCACGCCCTATTTGCGAGATGACTTGGCGGCCAACTCCAAACTTTACAGATTAATTGCCCAAAAGTATATCGACCAATGTATTAAACCTAATTTTTCTCAACCCGCAAATTACAGCTTCAAACCAACGGTTCCATCCAGCAAGTTAAAAATCGGCTTTTTGTCCAATCACTTTAGCCGCCATTCTGTAGGCTGGTGCAGCGCGGACATCATTCGCGAATTGTCCGACATCACACCCAATGTGTACTTGTACGCTTCGGAAAAAATTATTCCTGACGCTCTCACTAAGCAATTTGAAACTTGGGGAAAACTCACTTTTCCGACCACCTACCCGAACGGACTTGCCAATTCCGCAGAAATTATCGACCAAATTCAGCAAGATGAATTGGACGTTTTAGTTGATTTAGATTCTCTCAGCGTACCAGTTCACGCTGATATTCTCTACCAAAAACCCGCACCAGTTTGTGTTTCTTGGCTGGGATTTGACGCCCCTTACATATCGCCGGAAAATTACTTTCTTACAGACTGGCACTCGCACCCTGCAGACAGGGAAAAATATTATGACGAGCAGCTAATTAGGATGCCTGATTCCTTTGTCGCGGTGTCGGGTTTTCAGAGATATGGAGTCGATCCCGTTGCATTGAGAAGATCGCATCGAATCGGTTTGGATCAGATAGTTTACCTGTGCGTCGCTCCCGGCAGAAAATTCAATAGCGAGTTGGTAAAAGCACAAATTGCGATTCTCAAAGAAGTGCCGAACAGTATCTTAATTCACAAAGCTTTAGGCGATGCTGCCGTGTTTGAGGCTGCATATCACCAAGCTTGCGAAGCTGAGAAAGTGAGCAAGCACCGAATTAAGTTTTTGCCGAGGTTTGCTACTGAGGAAGAACACAGAATTATCTATTTGCTGGCAGATGTTTTGTTAGATTCTTATCCTTACAACGGAGGAACTCAAACTTTAGAGGCTTTGTGGTCTAATTTGCCAGTGGTGACTCGCACAGGAGAGCAATTTTTGTCGAGAATGGGTTATTCGTTTTTGCAGACTTTGGGAATTGAAACAGGCGTGGCTTTGTCTTGGTCGGAATATGTGGAAGTGGGTGTAAAATTGGGCAAAGATCGTGAATTGAGAAATGCAATTAAAGCACAGTTGGTGAAATCTAAAGATCCAGCCAATTTGTCGCCACTGTGGAATCCGAAAAAGTTTGCTGGTGATATGTATGCGGTCTTGGAAAAATTATGTAAGATCGGATAAATGCTGGCTAGTGACTGCTGACTAATGACTACTGACTAATGACTAATGACTAATGACTAATGACTAATAACTAATGACTTCAACACTGCCAACTATTAAGTTTTTGAAACAGCCGACTTCGGAAGCTTGGGTGCAACAGGCGATCGCCCATTTGGATACAATCTTATTAGACCATTCTCACTGCGAGCGGAAAGCGGCAGGAGTAGCGTTAAATTTAATGTTTCGCTACCCAGCAAGGGAAAAATTGGTGAGGATGCTAACGGCGATCGCCCGCGAAGAATTAGAGCATTTCGAGCAAGTCAACCAGCGGTTAGAAAAGCGCAGCATCGCTTTGGGCCCTTTGGCCGCACCTCCCTACGGTGCAGGTTTGTCCGCCCAAATTCGCAAGCAGGAACCGGAGAGACTTTTGGATTCTTTGTTAGTTTCTGGTTTGATAGAAGCGCGCAGTCACGAACGGTTGGGGCTGCTGGGCGATCGCTGTCCCGACGCAGAATTAGCTAAGTTTTACCGCAGTTTGATGGCTTCGGAAGCGCGCCATTACGGGGTATATTGGATTTTGGCAACAACTTATTTCGATCGGGATATTGTGATGCAGAGGTTGGAGGAATTATCATTAGTAGAGAGCGAGTTGCTGGCAAGTCTTCATCCTGAACCGAGAATTCACAGTTAAAAGCTAGGTGCATTTAAAAACTGTAAAAAAAATTAGTAAGTTTACAGTTGCTAAAGTCAACAAATAAATATTAAGTTGCAACCACCCATGAAAACCCAACATCTGGATTTTTTAATTCGTTCCTGGGAAACGCGCGATCGCGCTGAGGCGTTCTATTTAATTAGGGATGTTTTAGCAGAGTACGGTTTAAAATGCGAACCTCACGGGGCAGATCGAGATGTCTATGATGTAGAACTACATTATCATAATCAAGGCGGCGAATTTTGGGTAGTTGAACGGCAGGATAAAATAGTGGGTACGGCGGCTTACTATCCGATTGAGCGCGGAAATCATGCTGTGGAAATTCGCAAAATGTATATTTTGCCAGCAGCAAGGGGACAGGGTTTGGGGAAATTTTTACTGAAAGAATTGGAAAGTAAAATTATCGCTCGTGGCTTTGAGGAAATCTGGATAGAAACTGCTAGCATTCTCAAAGAAGCTGTGAAAATGTACGAAAATAGCGGATATCTACCGACAACTGGTGTGGAGACGCCAAGGTGCGATCGGGTTTACGTAAAATATCTAGGTATACAAAATATATAATAAGGTTGGGTTTCTGTAAACAATGATTAATTTACTCAGTTTCAATGCACAACAGCAAAGAGTTGTTTGGCGAGGCATTTCTGCCTTAATCTTCTGCCTTACTTTCGTACTGATTAGTTATTTTGTGATAGCGCTGCCCCTACCGCCCTTCCATAGCGCAGAGTCGCGCCTAATCTTCGCCCTTCGCTGCCCAATTTTTCCGGTACTGATGTTATTGGCCGGCATAGTTGCAGTTGGTAATGGTAGATTTAGCAGCCCAGCCATCAACCCTTTAGCAAATGCCGAATCAGAAGCAATGCGGATTAATTTACGTTGTCTGAGCAACACTCTAGAGCAATTTGTGCTGTTTTTTGTAGGCAGTTTAATCCTTTCTACCTTTTTAGATACTTACAGCATCAAGCTGATGCCAATTTTGGCAATTGTGTTTGTTTTGGGAAGAATGGCGTTTTGGATAGGCTATCTCAAAGAGCCGATAGAACGAGCTTTTGGCCTGGGAGTTACTCTGTATCCTACTATTGCCGTACTATTTTTCAATAGCTGAGGGATTTGAGATTTTTTTGAAATAAGACTTATGCTTTGATTCGTCCTGTGAAACCATAAAATTAGGAGAAAAACAAATGACTATCCTCACCAACAACTCTCCATCTCAAAATCATGAGACCAACAAAGTTTTAGACGGCCCTAAAGATAATAGATTTGTTCAGACAGTGCGGGGGATTTTAAATCCTCTGTATTATTTAGAACGAAACTATAAAAGCTACGGTGACATTTTTACCAGCAAATTCAGCAATTTTCCGCCCCAGGTAATTATTAGCAATCCTCAAGCTATTCAAGAAATTTTTACAGCGGATTCCAAACTTTTTGAATCCGGTACGGGAAACCAGATAGCGCTACCTTTAGTAGGCCCCAATTCGTTATTGTTGTTAGATGGCGATCGACATTTGCAGCAGCGCAAACTTTTAATGCCACCTTTTCACGGTGAACGCATGAAAGCTTACGGACAAATCATCCGCAATACCACCGAAAAAGTAATTAATAATTGGACTCCAGGTAACTCGGTTATCGCGCAATCAACTATGCAGGAGATTTCCTTGGAAGTGATTTTGCACGCGGTGTTTGGGCTGAGCGAAGGAGAACGCTACCAGCAAATCCAGCAACTTTTTGTTAAGATGTTAAATTTTTTTAGCAATCCTTTGAGCGCGACATTTTTGTTTGTGAAGTCGTTACAACAAGATTTAGGTGCTTGGAGTCCTTGGGGAGGATTTCTGCGACAAAGACAGCGTTTAGATGAACTGATTTATCAAGAAATACGCGATCGCAAAACTCTATCTCAACCACTGGGAGAAGACATCCTGAGCTTGTTAATTTCAGCTCGTGACGAAGCGGGACAGCCGATGAGCGACGTTGAATTGCGGGATGAATTAATGACGATGTTATTCGCAGGACACGAAACTACAGCCACAGCTTTAGCCTGGGCTTTGTATTGGATTCACTACCTCCCAGAAGTCCGCGAGAAACTGCTGCAAGAACTCAATTCTATTGATTTGAAAAATTCCGATCCGGCGGAAATAACTAAACTCCCGTATTTGAATGCTGTCTGTTGCGAAACGCTGCGGATTTATCCGATCGTATTTTTTGCATTTCCGCGCATTCTGCAAGCTCCGATGCAGTTAATGGGTTATAATCTTCCCAAAGGAATGATAGTTTCTTCCTGTATTTATTTGGTTCACCACCGTCATGATATTTACCCGGAACCAAATTGTTTTAAACCAGAACGTTTTCTCGAACGTCAATTTTCGCCTTACGAATATTTGCCGTTTGGGGGAGGAAACCGCCGCTGTATTGGGGCGGCATTTGCCATGTTTGAAATGAAGTTAGTATTGGCAAAAGTGCTGTCACGATACTCTTTAGAACTTACAGAAAATAGTCCCGTGGTGCCAGTACGTCGCGGTTTGACAATGGCACCCGCTGGTGGTGTGCATCTGACGGTAAAGAATCGGATTTGAATCATATCAAATCCCATCGCTCGATGGGATTTGATATGATATGATATGATACCGATACAACGGGTTTTAATTTAATTTTTGCTGCAGAGGAATCTCGATCGCAAATTCGGAACCTTCTCCCACTACAGAATTGCAAGAAAGCTTGCCGCCGTGTTTTTCTACTATAATAGAGTGCGAAATGGCCAACCCTAAGCCAGTTCCTTTGCCAATGGGTTTAGTAGTAAAAAACGGGTCAAACAAGCGCTTCTGGACATCTTCGCTCATCCCAGGCCCGCTGTCAGCTATCCATATGGCAACGCTGTTATTGTCGGTTACTTGGGTGCGAATCGTAATTGCGAGATTTTTGGCGGTGCGATTGGATTCCTTCATCTCCATTTCCAATGCGTCTAACGCATTGCTCAACAAATTCATAAATACTTGATTTAACTGACCGGGATAACATTCAACTAAAGGCAAATTACCGTATTCTTTAATCACATTAATTGTCGGGTGATCAGCTTTATGTTTCAGGCGGTTTTGCAAAATTAGCAGCGTGCTTTCAATACCTTCGTGAATGTCAACTTGTTTTTTTTCGGCTTCGTCAAGTCTTGAAAAAGTTCGCAGGCTCAAAACTATGTCGCGGATGCGATCGGCTCCGACTTTCATAGATGCTAAAATTTTTGGTAAATCTTCAATGAGATAATCAATTTCAAAGTCATCCCTTGCATCTACAATTCTTGCGCTAGGCTGTGGGTATTCTTTCTGGTAAAGTCGCAGCATTTTTAGCAAGTTTTGAGTGTACTCGCTGGTGTAGCTGAGATTGCCGTAGATAAAATTAACTGGGTTGTTAATTTCGTGGGCGACACCTGCTACTAACTGTCCCAAACTTGACATTTTTTCACTTTGAATTAATTGAGTTTGGGTACGTTTTAGTTCGCGCAAAGTTTCTTCTAGCTGTTGAGTTTGAGCTTGAGCTAGTCGGGCCGCTTTGCGGGTTTGGGTGTACAGTTCAGCGTGGTCGATCGCGATCGCAATTTGATCGACCACCGCTTGCATCAGTTCGACTTCAGAGTCGCTCCAATTTCGCATGGACACAGCCTCATAGCAGGTAATTGCCCCAATATCGCCTGAAGCAGTTTGAACTGGCAGCGACAGCACTGAGTTAATTTTTAAGGCCTGGAAATTTTCGCGCACTTCTAAATCTTCAAAAGTGCTGACATCATCAATTCGCAGGATGTGTCGCTGCAAAATCTGTGGCAGGGCGACACTAGATTGATCCTCTACAGAATAAGTACCGAGCAAACTCGGCAAAGCTTCATTCTTCGCTTCGCAAACTATTTCCCAAACCGGAGGATTGCGGTTTGGGCGATACCAAGTGAACAGGCACCAATCTATGTGCATCAAATTGCGAATTTTTTGAACTGCGGTTTCTAAAATTGTGTCTAAATCTAAAGATGTGCGAATCTGGTTGGCAATTTGATTGAGCAGTTGTTGTCGTCTTGCTTGCTGTCTAAGGGCTTGTTCCGATCGCACTAATGTTTCTTCTGCAAGTTTGCGATCGGTTAAATCTTGGACGACTGCTTGGATCATTCTTTCATTTCCAACCTCGATGATTGTCAGCACGACTTCTGCGGGAAAATCAGTACCGTCTAAACGCTGATGAACCCAATCAAAACGGTGCTTTCCCCGCTCAAAAGCGATCGCTATCATGTCGTCAGCCATGCTCAAAGAATCTTTGCCGTTGGGTTGGAAAAGAGGTGAGAGTGTGCCAGGGTTTTGGCAGTACAACTGTTGCGGGGTAGTACAGCCGAATAGTTTTAGGGTGGCTGTGTTAGCATCGGTGATGGCATTGTCACATAGCATAAAAACAGGCAAACTGGTTAATTCGTAGAGCGATCGAAATTTGACTTCCGACTGCTGCAATGCGGCTTCTGTTTGCTTGCGATCGGTAATATCAGCAACCATTGCCAAGGCACCCACATAGCGTCCCTGTTTGTCGGCCAAGGAATTAGTAGAAACCATCGCCCACAAGTCCCTCCCGTCTCGGCGACGGAACTTAAAATCGAGCTGTTCGCGAATTCCTTCACGGCGGCGTTCGAGACTGATTTGTGCGATCGCCATGCCTTCTGCATCCATGAAAGCAAATAGCGACTGCCCGATCATTTCCTCTGGGCTGCAGCAGAGCAGATCGGCCATTTTTTTGTTGACAAAAGTAGTTTTACCCTCCGCATCTATGATCCAAATTCCTTCGTCCGCTGTCTCGACAATGCACCTATATTTCTCCTCGCTTTCTCTGAGTGCTTCTTCTGCTAATTGGCGAGCGGTAATGTTTTGAGTCATTAGCAATCCGCCGATAATTTCTTGCCGTTCGTTTCTGACTGGCAAAGCATAACCGAGGTAAACGCGATCGCTGTAAAAAAATTCTGTAACAACTGTTTCTCCTGCCAGTGCCGCCCGATAAGTTGGCTCGATATCAGTACAAACATCTGGCTCGAATACTTCCCAGATTGTCTTGCCTTCCATCAATTCTTTGACAAGCCCCACTGCTGCTAATTCTGTACCTTCTACTAGCGTGTAGCGCAGTTCTGGATCGAACAACATCACCGCACCGTTAGGAAAGTTGCTTGCCATAGTGCGGTAAAGCTGTTCGCTTTTTTGCAGCGCAGCTTCTGCTTGTTTGCGATCGCTAATGTCAACTACAACTGCACCGATGCCGATCGCCTCGCCATCTTTGTCTAGCAAGGGAAAATAAGAGCCTGTCAGGTGTCGGACAAACCCCGGCTTTCTTGGATTATCACCACTGATCTCGATATTAATTAGGGGTTGTTTCGTCCTCAAAATTTCTGCGTACAAATGCTCTATTATTGGAGCCATATTCGGCAATATTTCGCGTACAGTCTTGCCAATGTGTTCTACTGGACTCAGGCAATTTATTTCTGCGAGAAATTGATTAACTTGCACATACTGCAGTTGGGAGTCCAAAATGCAAAGTCCCGCCGGCGCCTCCTTCAAAAAGGCATCAAATAGTGCTTGTCTCTGTGCTAATTCTTGTTCTAAAGCTTTGCAAACGCTCAGATCTGTCAAAGATCCCATCATCCCCACAACTGCTCCCGTTTTGTCTTTCAATAGCGACAGCATCAGGTTCGAGGAAAATTTTTCTCCTGATTTACGGTGTGTTATAACTTCAATTTCATGCTCGCCTTTTTCTTGTAGCGGCTTGATGACTTGCTCTAACAAAAATTCTTGCTGTTCTGGCGGGTAAATTAGAGAAATGTGCTGTCCGATAGCCTCAGTTGCTTGATAGCCGTATAACTTTTGGCAGGCTTGATTCCAAATGGTGATCGAGCCGTCCATATCTGTAGAAATTACCGCCTCATGAATTTGGTCAATAATTTGACTTTGGAGACGTAATTTTTCTTGAGTTTGCTCCAGTTCGGAGATTTTTTCTGCGAGTAGCTTCTGAGTTTTTTCTAGTTCGGCAGTCTGCTTTGTCAGCAATTTTTCTAGATGTGAATTGCTGTGTGGCGACGCTGATTCCAGCGGAGCGCTATTTTGATCCCGATTATTAAAGATTTCTTCAACACTTAGCCAAATCGCGGACAGTCCCTCTGCTTCAATGGCCCGCTCGGAAACTCGCACGGGTACGAGATGCTGGTTTTTATGTTTGTATGCTGCTTCGCACAGGTGCGTGTGGCTATTTTTTGCTTGACATTCTAGATATTTTTCTGGGCCCGCGCACTGTGTTTGCTGAATTTCCCAGTAGTTGAGGTGGAGAGTTTCTGCAACTGTGCGGCCGATAATACTTGCAAAAGCTGGATTTACGTCGAGAAAAGTCCCGTCCGTCCGGCACAATGCCAGCCCTATCGGGCACAGTTCTAACAATTGGCAACAGGAGCGATTGCGCTTGGCTTTTCCTAACTGGCTTTGCATCTGACCTAGCTGGACTTGGTTTATTTAATTATATCTTTATTATCTTGTTTATTGCTGTGAGTTTTATCCTTGATTAAGGAAGAGAGAAGAAGGAAGAAGGAAGACTTCCTTCTTCCTTCTATTAATCGCGGGCAATACCTTCGGATCGGGCAGCCAACTGCACTGCACCGGCGACTGCAATGGCAACTCTTTCGTCAAAAACAGACGGTATAATGTGTTCTTTGTCAAGCTGAGAAGGACTGACTAAAGAGGCGATCGCATAAGCTGCTTCCAAATACATACTGGGCGTAATCGTGGTTGCTTTGCAGTCCAAAGCACCTCGAAATATCCCTGGAAATGCCAAAACATTGTTAATTTGATTCGGGTAATCGCTGCGTCCGGTTGCTATAATCGCTGCATCTTCCATAATTAATTCTGGCTGAATTTCGGGAATGGGATTAGCCATTGCAAAAACAATGGGATTTTCGGCCATCGAACGCACCATCGATCGGGTGAGTACGCCGGGGGCGCTGACGCCTAAAAATACATCGGCACCGGCGATCGCATCTTCCAAAGTACCGCTCGAAGGCACAGCAAATTCTAGTTTTTCTGGGTTCATATCCGTGCGGTCTTGGGAGAGGACGCCTTTGGAGTCACACATGATGATGTTTTGGGCACCTGCTTTACGCAGCAAGCGGGCGATCGCGACTCCGGCCGCACCGGCTCCGTTAATCACGATACACACTTCTGCGATGGTTTTTTTGACGATTTTCAAGGCATTAATTAATGCTGCCAAACTAACAATCGCAGTGCCGTGCTGGTCGTCGTGAAAAATCGGAATATCTAAGGTTTCCCGCAATCTTGCTTCGATTTCAAAGCAGCGGGGAGAAGAAATATCTTCGAGGTTAACGCCGCCAAAAACCGGGGCGATATTCTGCACTGTGCGAATAATTTCCTCGGTATCTTGGGTATTCAAACAGATAGGAAAGGCGTCAATACCTGCAAATTCTTTAAATAGCATGGCTTTGCCTTCCATGACTGGCAGTGCGGCGGCTGGGCCGAGGTTTCCCAGTCCCAAAACTGCGCTACCGTCGGTAACAATGGCAACAGTATTTTGTTTGATTGTGAGGTTATAAACTTGTTGCGGGTCATTGGCGATCGCAGTGCAGATGCGGCCGACTCCTGGAGTGTATGCCATGGCCAAATCCGACTGGCGTTTGAGGGAAATTTTGCTAACTACGCTGATTTTTCCGCCGCGGTGCAAGTTGAAAGTGCGATCGTACACGTCGATCACTCTGATATCTGGCAGTCCTTTCACTGCTTGCACTATTTCTTCGTTGTGTTCGAGGCTGGAGGCATCGACGTTGATATCGCGAACGGTAGTGGCGCGGGTTTGCTCGATCAAGTCGATTTGGCCGAAGTTGCCGCCGACAGATGCGATCGCGCTGGTGACTCTTGCCAGCATTCCCGGCTGGTTCGGCAGAGCAACCCGAATTGTTAAACTAAAGCTGGGGTTCGGTGTCAGTTTTACCATGATGTCTTGATTTCAGATTTGAGAATTTCAATCTTAGATTTTATCCCCAATGTTAGGCATAAAATTTAATAATTCAAATTTTCAACTGAAATTTTTAACAAATTCTATGAGCTTGTGGTACGATCGCTCTGCACTGCCAGGGGTGGCGCTGGAAAACAGCTCTTTTTTTCAGTAAAGCTTTGCTTTTTTTCTAGCTGGTTACCAGGAATTTCTTGATGGTACCCGCCACGTGATTTATCCGTGGAATCAATCCAAAATCAAAAATCAAAAATCCTCAAGCCCCCGCATTTATCCGTGGGGTCAATCTAAAATCTAAAATCTAAAATCTAAAATTGATTGACTCTCCTACAAACAGTCTATTTTCTGTCAATTTCCCAGCGAACCGCGAATATGAAGCGCGGGGGTAGAAACCTGGTTTCTGAGGTAAACCTGCGGAACTATTATCTATTTTTGAGAATATTTCTGCTTATTCTGAACCTCAGCAGATATTTCGCAAAAATCTATTTTCCAGCGATACCGCCAAATTCCTGCTGCTGTCTTTTGAAGCGAGACACCGAGGAGAGTTGATGCGGCTTTTTGGTGGCCTTTATTGGGAATGTAAAAAGTAGATGCACGGCTGTTTGAGCCGGCAGGTAAAAATCTGAGCTACTGACAAGCGGGCCTTTGATATATATTTTGTCTGCTTGTTTAACACTTGCCAAGGATTGCGAGTGCAACCTTGCAAACGATCGAATTACCTACACGCTTTGCCCGATAATTCCAGGGACTGTAACTAACAGACAATCTACCCCGCGCCACCACGAGCACAGCTTGGGCCGAACCGTGTTGAGTTGCTGGTTGCTAACTGTCAATTTTACCGATCGGCCGCAGCATCGGCCCATATAATTGTAAAGAATTTGCAAGCCAGACAATCTGGGGGAACTTTTTCTAAGTCTTGCAGATCTACCGGTTGCTCTGCTTCGCTGCCGGGGGGAACTATGCACAGGGCAACTTGTCCGACTCCAGCCATGAGTTCGGCAACTCGCTCCAAAATACTGTCCATTTTTTTCATTAGTTGCTCTGCTGCATCGAGACTCGGCGCGATAATGAAAAAGGTTTTGACTCCATCGGGACAGGGAGCGAAGCCGAGGGTACAGTCTCGTAATAGTGCTTCGGTGGAGAGACTGAAACCGTTGTAGAAGCGATCGATTACTGCTTGATAAAAGGCGATTGTCAGAGAGCGATCGCCAAAAATTGGTTGAGATAACATAACTACTTCCTTTCGTAGGATTTTCGGGTGCATTGAAAAAATTTTAACATACCTTAATGTAAGCGATTTAACTAAATGATCTAGCGATCGAGATCATGGACTTGATGTGACATTTTTTAATTTGTGTAGCGATCGCAACTGTGATAAAATGTACTCTGTGCTATCACGGCTAATGATTTTGATCGCATCCGCAGCTCAAAGCTAAGTACAAAATTTCCTACTAGGTGAGGAGAGGGGGATAGGCCCAGAGGGAGAGAACCAGAGGGAAATTACCTAAGTAGTAAGAGTATTATTGCCACAAAGTGCTTAATCTAGAGTTTAAAATAAACATCCAATCAAAATATTCAAGATGAACTCGATCGCCCAACAGTTAAAAGCAAAATTTGAAAAAGCATTCACCGCTGCATTCGGCGAAAGTTATGCAGGTGCAGATCCGATGCTAGCCGCCGCCAGCAATCCCAACTTTGGGGACTTTCAGTGCAACGCCGCGATGAGTTTGGGGAAAAAGTTAGGAAAGCCGCCACGGGCGATCGCCTCGACAATTATCGAAAACCTAGATATTACGGACATCTGCGAAACCCCAGAAATCGCCGGGCCAGGTTTTATCAATTTGAAGCTGAAACCGGCTTATTTGGAAGCGCAAATTAGTGCGATCGCCGGCGACTCGCGTTTGGGGATTGAACCGGCGAAAACGCCTCAGACAATCGCGATCGACTTTTCGAGTCCGAATATAGCAAAAGAAATGCACGTCGGACACTTGCGATCGACAATCATCGGAGATGCGATCGCCCGCATCCTCGAATTTCAAGGCCACGACGTACTGAGAATCAACCACATCGGCGACTGGGGCACGCAATTCGGTATGCTGATCGCATACTTGCGCGAAGTTCACCCCGAAGCCCTCACAACCGCTGACGCCCTAGATTTAGGCGATTTAGTCGCATTTTACCGCCAAGCAAAACAGCGCTTTGACACAGACGAAACCTTCAAAGAAACCGCCCGCCAAGAAGTAGTAAAACTGCAAGCAGGCGCCGAAGACACCCGCCGCGCTTGGAAATTGCTGTGCGATCAATCGCGCCGCGAATTTCAAGTAATATACGACTTGCTCGATATCAAATTAACCGAACGCGGCGAATCGTTTTACAATCCATTATTGCCCGCCGTAGTGGAAGATTTAACCAATCTAGGTTTGCTAGTAGAAAGTGACGGCGCAAAATGCGTTTTTGTAGATGGTTTCACCAATAAAGAAGGCGAACCGCTGCCGCTAATCGTGCAGAAAACCGACGGCGGCTACAATTACGCCACAACAGATTTAGCAGCAGTGCGCTACCGGATACAAAAAGACAATGCAAAGCGCTTAATTTATGTTACAGATTCGGGACAAGCGAACCATTTTGCCCAAGTATTTGCAGTAGCGAGAAAAGCCGGTTGGATTCCTGATGATGTCGAAATTGTCCACGTCCCCTTCGGTTTGGTATTGGGAGAAGACGGCAAAAGAGCCAAAACTCGTTCTGGGGATACAGTACGATTGCGAGATTTGCTCGATGAAGCGATCGTCCGCGCCACCAAAGATTTGGAAGACAGATTAGTCACAGAAGAAAGACAGGAAACTAAAGAGTTTATAGCTAACGTAGGTCGCGTAGTTGGTTTGAGTGCAGTTAAGTATGCAGATTTGAGTCAAAACCGCGCCAGCAACTATGTATTTAGTTACGACAAAATGCTCGCATTGCAGGGAAATACGGCTCCTTATATGCTATATGCTTACGCGCGCGTGCAGGGAATTCGCCGCAAAGGTGAGATTAATTTTGATAATTTAGATGCTGGTGCGAAAGTGATTTTGCAGTCTGATGCAGAGTTGGTTTTAGCCAAACATTTATTGCAGTTGAGTGCAGTGATAAATGCGGTTGAGGGCGATTTGTTGCCGAATCGGATTTGTCAGTATTTGTTTGAATTGAGTCAAAAGTTCAATCAATTTTTTGAGCAATGTCCGGTTTTGAAAGCTGAGGAACCGTTGCGGACATCGCGGTTAATTTTGTGCGATTTGACGGCGAGGACTTTGAAATTGGGTTTGGAGTTGTTGGGGATTAAGGTATTGGAAAGAATGTAAGTTTTTAACTCTTGTGAAACAGGCAAGATTCAGGCGATGTAGGGGCGGGTTCACTAACAATAATTGCCTGAAACCAACCATCTCGAAAACCCGCCCCGGCCTGATTACTTGCTCTTTTATTTTAATGTCAAGAGAATTGTATTTTTCCCAAAAGGAAGGAAGGGTGGCAGATTTCATAACTCATTGAGTCTCATTTCCTGTGCCTTTCCTTCAGCAATTTCTTGTTTTGCGCGTTGGGCAGCAGCCACAAGTTGTGGTTGCGTTTTCTCGAAAGATTCCTCCCATTGAAGCTCATCTTTTAAGTCTGCGATATACTCTTTCAAGTATTCTGCTACTTGCTGCTGTAAAGTTTCTGGCAGAGACTGCATCATCTCGATCGCTGCATCAATTCCTTCCCACAGTTCAGAAAGCGGTACAGTCTCTCCTGTCATTGCTTCGTGCCATCCTTGGCGAAAACAGTCTTCGGTTGACTTCAGCGGTTCCTCATCCGCAAGAACAATAACGCGAACTCGGCGATCGGCAAATCTGGATGATTGGGCGAGAATTTCTTCCCACGTTCCCTCTAGTTCGAGTATTTTTGCTGTCATTTTTTTCATGGAATTGTGACTAAGTTTATTTTAGCGTGTGAAGAAGTGCGATCTAGTATAATGACAGTAGCTTAAGGAATTAGGGAGAAGAATTTAGAATTACTTTAATACCTTTTTCCAGTCTCTGAATTTCTGTCCATTGCGAATCAATCCAGTTTCTTTCAGCCTGACGTTGTGCAGGTGTTTCTTTCTGATATCTATCTTGCTTTTCGAGAAATTCATTGTAAAATCTCATGGCTTTAACTAAAGCTCTACTTCCATGGTATAATCTGTCATCAAAGATTGAATTGATGCAATTATCGACCGCGGTTGAAACCTGCTTTTTGAAATTTACAACCTCTTCCCAAAAAAGATCGCCTAAACGGTATTTCGATAAATCATCCAGAGCCGAAATAAGTGCAGACCTCAGTGATTGGGTATTCCCAGGCAAGTAAACATTCGGCTGCTCAAATTTATTTGCTATCTGGCTAAAAGTTGAATTCATCTGATGATTCCACACATCTTTTGTCTGCTTATCTAAATTTTGGAAATACTGGGTAAGCACTTTTAAGTTAATCGTGCTAAGGTCTTGATAAACCAGATCCAGGCTGCGCTTAATGATTTGATCTATTTCCATACAAACAAGATTCATCACGATGGGAATATCTTTAATAAAATCATCTTTTTCTTTCCAGCCAATTCCTTTTTTTTGTTTTTTGGCTGCATCAATAAACCACTTCTGTTTCACGCGGACATCAAATATTTTATCCCAATAATCTTGAGATTGAGCGAGCGCCGAACTTTGACATTGACGACCTAGTTCATTAATTCTGACATGACAGCCGCTCAGTTCCCCAAGCTGTTGCCATATTTCCTGTTTTGAAGCTTGGATAATCCCAAGTTTGCAAGTCCAAACGTCTTCAGCGTGATCGATATCGTTTCGGCATTTTTGCACAACTTTCTCAAGTCTGGTGGCTGATTCCCTCAATTCATCAAACCCAGGCTGGACAGACTTAATTACGGTTGTAGCAGATTTCTTAATTTCTAAGGATTTATCATCATCCGCCGCGACGAGAGCCGAATATTGGGCGATGTTCTGAAATGCTTGCATGAATTCGTTCATTTAAATAATTCCACTGTAGACTGACAGAGTTAACCATAATCAGATAATATATTATAATGTGTAATATTAATCGCTATTCAGGTAAAAAAATATGGTTTTTGTGTTTCCTCCTCACATACAGGCGGGTATTATCTCCGGCACTTATGAAGTCGTGAAGAATAGTGCAGGAGTATTATTGGGAATAGCTAGAGACAGGGCAACAGGTCACTTTGTAGGTGCCGCAATTGGGATGGTTGCCGAGCCGTTGTTAGCTATTCCAGATTTTGTATTAGGTGTAGGGCAAATGGTTCAAACAGATATGGGTTTTAAAGAAACTTACAGAAGACTAGATGTGATTGAGTATGGCTTAAAATCTCTTTCGGCTAATGTGGGCATTCTGTCAGCCTCTACTGCCGTCATTGGTGTCGGCGTGGTGGCCATCGCGGCATTGTCAGCCGTCAACCTTCATCAGACCTTGAAAATGAGGGAAGATATTAAGGAATTGAAGCTAACAGTTACACACGGCTTTATTGATATAGCGGCACTGCTGAAAGACGAGAAAGCAGAAGTTATTGCTGAAATTAAACTGTTAGCTGACAGCATTAATTTTGAGCAACATCGTTTAATCTTAAGTCGAGCTTATGAGAGATTTGCGATGGCACAGAGACTAATTCAAGATGCTTTATTAATGGAAGATAAACATACCAGAAATTCTACCTTAACAAGTGCACAACACATTTTAGCTAATGCTTTAGCTGACTATAATAATCCTGAGTTATTCAAAGCCACTTGTGCCGTGGGCTATCTTCGTAGAGTTGAATGTGCTTGGGCAATTGAGCAGACAATTTCATTAACTTATCAATTGCTGAACGAGCCTGCGTCTGTAAGTAATTCCCTTTCCCACCTCCAAGAAAGAATACGCCAAGACATTCTCACTGTGATTGAGCGCTGCACAAAAGATGAAATTGATTTTATATTTCCAGAAATCATACGAATTTACAATCAGGATCTAGCAGTTTTAAACTCTTGGCAAAATCAGGTAGATTGGATGCTAAGTTTATCGGCTGATGAGCGTAAACAATTGGCTAGTTTAAATATGGAAACGACACCAGTTTCAAATACTAATCAAGAAGTTGCTATAGTGGCAGAACCAGAAGAAATTGCGCTCTACGAAAACTTGCAGCAAAAATCCCACTTTAAATCACTACGCGATCAATTGCGATTTTTGATAAAACCTAGCTTGCGTCAACATCACGAGTTTTATATCAGTCAAAAAGCCAATACCTCTGGCTATAAAGCTTTAGCCCCCTCAAATTGGCAAGAAGTCAATGATTTAACTATTGCTAACCTCTACTGGTATTTTCAAGGAATGGAGTGAAGTTCAAAATATGTAGGTTGGGTTAAGGTTCTCGTTACTCAACTCTTCATTTCAAATAAGGCGTTTTGTTAACAACCAAGCTATCCAGAATGCCTTTAAACATTGTTACGACAATTTGGCGATCGTTATCTCTGACAAAAATATCGTAATTGGGACTTGAGTTAATTTCAATTAACCAATATGCTCCGTTTTTATCTAGCGCGATGTCAAACCCAGCATAATTAATCGCAATTTCTGCAAAAACAGGTTTAACAAAATCTTCAATCTCAGACATGAGATTGGGATTAATTATATGTTTGGCTTTTGCACCTTCCCAGTGCAGCGGGCTTAAATTGCCCGCAAATTTAGCCTGAGATTTGTCCTTATCGTACAGCAAAACTAGCTTTTCTTTACAGAATACAGCCCGATATTCGTGGGCAATTTCGATATATTCTTGAGCTAGCGCCACATGGTCATAATCTTTGCTGTTGACGTTAAATATAATTTCTAGGGCTTCTTTAATTTGCTCTGTAGTTTTACACAAAAAAACATTGTTGCCACCAGCACCGCGATTTCTTTTGAGAATCACCGGGAAAGCGAATTTTTGGTTTACTTCTAAAACAATTGATTCAATATCTGGGAAACTCAAATACTTTTTATACTTCTCCTCGCAGCGAGGCGAGACAAAACCGAGAGTTCTGGGAGTATTTATTTTGCCGTTTAATAGTTGATAGGTATATTCTTTGTCTTTAAAAATCTCTGCTACTGACGCGCTGTTAAATGGCGTCATGTAATTAACAAAATAATATTCTTCGCCGCCCTGTTTGAGTCTAATCAAGTTTTGGGAAGGATGCAGGATTTCGTAAGGGATATTTAATTCCTCACAAGCTGCCAGCAAGATTTCAATATTGGTTAGCATAAAATGTAACTTAATTAAAAATTAATTTTAAAGATTTGAGATTAGAGAATCGCTTCCAAATCTCAAACCTCAAATTAGATCGCACTTTTATCCAAACAACCGCTGCTGTCCGTTGGCGGCATCTTTCCCGGCATAAATCTCCCGCGTTCCCTTGGGAATGTAAATCCAATCGAATTCTTGCAAGCGGTTTGTTAAATTGGAAATGCTCACTCCCAATTCATCTCTCATTTTGTATAAATGCGACCACTTTGTTAAATCGCGTCCCTGTCTTTTTTCCTCCAAAATACAGCGAGGCATCAACAAACAGCTTGCAAAATATTGCGCTTGCCATTCGATCGACAAAACCTTATTATCAGCACTCGCACCCCGACAAACAAACGGTTCCTCGACATCCTGGGCGGTTTTTTCTTGATCGCCCAAGTTTAATTCCAACTGTTCCACAGTGCCGTCTGCTTCGTCTTGATTGACGTGTAGCACCCAGTGGCCGATTTCGTGGGCGATCGTCGATTCGATGAACCCCGGCGGTTTTTCGAGAATCTGTTCGTTGATTTCGATTAACCGCTGCTGCGGCAAAATCCTCGCCGCGATCGCACCTTCTTCATCCGGCTCAATGCACTCCCAAACTACGCCCAAATCCAGAAAATCAGCAACCGTTGTCGCATCAAAAGGCCATCTCGGAGCAAAATTTTGCGTTTTCTGCATCTGCATCAAGATGTCATTTGCCAAACGCTCGATCGTTTCTTTGGGATAGAAGCAATACGGTTTAAAAATACTCACTATGAGGGGCCTCTCTTACGCTTCAAAAGATTGTTTGAGCCAATCTGGATTTTCTTGCATCCGGCGGAAAAGAGCCTGCATTTCCTTTGGATTCTGCTTCAGCAGCGCTTCGTACTGCTGCGGCAGCCTCCCCGCCAAGAAAATCAATTCCTCTTCGTTTATGTCTAGATTCCGCGCTAGCGATCGGATTACCTCCTCTTTTGGCGCATAATCCGCTCGATCGTTCTCCAACTTCGACAAATAAGTAAAGTCCACACTTAGCATAGCTGCTAGCTCACGTTGTGAGTAAGCTTTGTCCTTGCGAGCTTGACGGATCAGTCTTCCAAATGTTTGTTCCACGGTTTTTCGCCTCCTGACAAGCATTCTAGCCTGTTTTGATGAAAAGTTCAACAAAATACTTGACGGGAAAATCAACCCGCGCTACCATGAGGTTAGTTGACGGTTTAATCAACCAATTAACCCGGACTGGTAGGGTTAAGGGTGCAAATTAGCCTAGCTCACACGCTACATATAGCGTCGTCAACTTCAGAGGAGTGAGAAGCGCTGGGCGTCAAAACGCTTGTACGCAGCAAATAAGGAGGAGCAGATCGCAAATGCTGAGAACCTGGACAGACACGCATTACAAGCTCGAAGACGATGACTGGCTATACATCGCCACCCACGAAGAACAAAGCTCAGCCTCACTGGTTTGTCCCGGCTACGCGCGGGATGGCGAAGGCTTCAGCATCCACTTCACCCCAGCGCACTTAGAAACGTTAGAGCATTTGCTCGCCGCGCTGCGGATTATTAAAGCTCAACAAGAGGCGATGCTTGAGTATACCTATCCAGAACCAAAAGCAACAACACATCTTATTAGGTAATCGAAGTTCGGCCACGAGCAATGTACAAGATTTAACGGATTACCAGTTCCCCGTAAAGCAGCAATAAATAACTAAGGAAAAACGAACAATGACTACTAAAACACAAGAAAGACCTACATTTTCAGTATTTGGTGCCAAACCGAGCAATGCTTTGCTAGTACCAGAAATTCCGATCGCAGTACGTAACAATTGCCAAAGTGGCCAGTGGGCGATCGGCGATACAGACTACGGTTCCAAGTGTTCCATGACAATCCTCAAATTCTCCAAATTCTTCGGTTCCCTCGGTCAAACTTCGCACACATTGTGGGGTCAACTGTGGTTTGTCGCAGAAAGTGGCGAATTACCGCAAGGAGTAGTCATGGTGACATACATCAAAAACCGCAGCTTGAACGATTTTAACCGCTTGGTAGCATCAGTTCAATCTCGCGGCGTAGAACCTGCAACCGGAATTTTTGTTCCCGAATTTGTTAAGCATTCCGGTCAGAAACCAGACGACAGCGGAGTAGTAAAACCGATAAACTACTACAGCTTGAAATGGTCTTGGAACGAGCGGAAAGATTGGGCTGTGATCGACCAAGCTGCAGCAGTTTTGTCAGATTCTAGCAATCAATCGCGGATGATTGACTTAGAAGGAACAAAAGCTATGGTGTGTTTAGATAACCTGCCGGCGCAGCAAGTAGCCTGCTTGATGGCTGCTCACGCTGGCGGTGAAAGCGATGCTATGGCTTTGAATTCCAACGGCAGTATGTCGCTACCGCCAGCCGAAGACCAATTAACTGCTGACTTGTTCTAATTTTGTTGTAAAGGCGCGATTTAATCGCGCCTTTGCCATAACTGTTACAACCGACTGAAATGAAGAAATTAACCAAGCTGAAAACCAAACCAAACCTGCAAGAAAGTCGTTTGCAAGAGAATCTTGAGCTGCTCGACCAAATTCGGGCAGATGCAGTTAACGACATCGAAAGTCTCACAGAAGACTTCCAGCACATGACTTTAGTTGCCGAATCAGTGCAGCGGAATTACCGAGCTTTGTTAGCCGAAAATCAATTGCTAAAAGGCACACTTTTAAGTATAATTGATGAGTGCGGCTGCTGGGAAGGAAATCGGTGTGATCGCTGCTGGAAACTTCTCAAAATGCTAGCCAGCGATAATTCAGAAGAAAAACCCGACGCAGCCAGCAAGTACCGTTCCATTCTCAGCCAACTCCGCAACTTAGAATAACTGAAAACGTTTCAGTCACAAGTGTCGAAAAGTTATAATCAGGAGAAGCCAACATTATGACAATAGCAACTGCCAAAGATAGCAAAGCCCAAATTTTGCAAAACTTTCAGCAGATTTTAGCCGACAAAAAAAAGATCGAATCCAAAGTCGAAACCAAAGAACAGTCAGCCGAAAAAGCCAAAAACAAACAACTCCTAGAAGTCGCTTCTACCTACACAATTGACAGCATCGTCAAAGGCTTGGCTGACTTGCAATTAGATTTTGGCAGTACCATCAGCGGACTTTCGGAAAAACTAAAGGCAGAATCTTCAAAATTAGACGAATTAAAACGCGCGATCGAAATTGAAGCCACACAATTGCAAGAGTTACAGCAAATCAGAGTTGTAGCAGACGCCCTCCACATTTTAACTCAAGAGCACCGAGAAAAACTGACCCTGCTCGAACAAAACAGCGCCAACCAGCGCGAAATAATCGAAAAAGACACGACCCAAAAACGCAAGGTTTGGGAAAAAGAACAGCAAGAATTTGATGCAGCAGTTCAAGAAGAAACTGCACTCCTCACTAAAAAGCGCCAAGAAGAAACAGCAGATTATCAATACGAATTACAGCGCACTCACAAAATAGAAATCGACGAATACGAAGAAACGAAGCGCAAACTAGAACGGGACTTGCAAGAATCTACCCGCGAAAAAGAGAAAAATTGGGTGGAACGGGAAAAAGTCCTCAGCGACAATCAAGCGGAGTTTGAAGAGAATCAAAGAAAAGCCGCCGGATTTGAAGAAGAGCTCAAACAGGCTTATGTCAAAGCCAAAGAAGAAGCAATTCAAGAAGTTTCCCGCGAAGCTAAAGTCAAGGCAGATTTAGTGGATAAAGAATGGGAAAGCACTAAGCAAGGATATGAATTGAAAGTGCAATCTCTACAGCAGACAATTGAGCGACAAACCCAACAAATTGCCGAAATATCCGCGCAACTGCAAGCCACGATGAACCAAGCGCAAGATTTGGCAATGAAAGCTTTTGCCAGCAAAGCTTAAAACCTAGTAGGGTGTGCAATACACACCTTACGAAAAAATGACATAAATTTTCCACCTTATTAAGAAATGAAAAGTCATGAACAAAAAAGTTAGCGACAAAAGCACCAAGGCGGAAATCTTAGAAGCGTACAAGGAAGCAGCGCAAGAAAAAGCGCAGTTAGAATTGCAAATCCAACAGCTAAACGCTTCCCAAAAGCAAACATCAGTCCCCGAAAAACCTATTGGGGAGGCACAAAAATCAATGGCTTTAACTCAAAATTCACAAAAAATGCAGTCTACAATCGACAATTTGATTTTGCTGCAATTTGGCTTTGGTGGTGCTGTCAGCGAGTTGTCGGAAAAATTAACTTCGGAAGCTGCTAAAGTCGAAGAATTGCGGCGCACAGTGGGTGAGGAAATTCAACAACTGCAAGAGTTGCACAGTTTAGAAGATGTTGCAGAGGATACGCTGGACAATTTAATTCAACAGTACGAAGAAAGCGCGAAAACTTTTGCTGGCGAACTCAGCGAACAGCGCGAAACTGTTGAACAGGAATTGTTGGAACGCCGACAAGCTTGGGAAAAAGAGCAGGAACTCCACAAGTTGGCTATTAAAGAACGCAATGAGCATCACCAAAAAGCTCGCCAGCGGGATGAAGAGTTGTATGATTATGAGTTGAATCTTCAGCGAAATCTGGACATCGAAGAATACCAACAGCGCCAGAAAAGGCTGTATCAAGAAATCGAAGAGTTTCAGCAAGAACAGGAGAAACAGTGGGCGGAACGCGAAAAATCTATTTCGGAACGAGAAAAACTTTATGCTGAGGTTAAAGCGAAGGTAGAAGCTTTCCCGAAAGAACTGGAAGCTAATATCAAGAACGGGAAAGATAACGGCCGCAATATTGGCAATTATCAAGCTAAAGTTAAGGCGGATTTGTCTGCTAAAGATATCGAAGGGCAAAAGCAAAATTATGAACTGCAAATTCAAGGGATGTTGCAGACAATTCAAAATCAAGATGCGCGCCTTGCTAGCTTGTCGAAACAACTGGATTCTGCTTTGAAACAGGTTCAAGATTTGGCGGTGAAGGCGATTGAGGGTTCATCGAATTTGAGTTCTTTCCAAGCAGTGAGGGAAATTGCGATCGAACAAGCGAAGACTCAGCAGAAAAATAAGTAGATCTAACTCGGCGGTTTAAACCGGGGCTACACAAACCAAGTAGATAAGAGTCGGGGCTTGAAACCGCTCAAAAGTCAAATTCTCGTCAGCGGAGGCGGAGTGGGAGAAGTAAGGTGCCGCCCGGCGCACCTTACGCTATTTTGAGAAAAAACTAGCTTTCCTTAGTGGAGTTTTCCAACTGTCTACTCCCACCCTGTCTTCCTTGAGCCTTAAACCCTATCTACAGCGTTCTAATTTTTAGTAAAAAGCCCGATCGCACTGTTCACTTATCGAAACTGTCCCTTCCTCTCCTGACCGCTTCACTCACGCTATCTATTCTTTAAGTTAATCAACCAAAAGATATATTTGACTTCGAGGCACTATGCAGAAACAAATCATACGCCAAAAAGATACTAATGCTTGGATACTTCAGTGCTGGGTTTCTTTTATTCTTGCCCTTTCCGCAACTACTGTAGGTATCATTTATTTACAGGTAGACCCCTGGCAAAAAGCTTTTATGGGTATGGGTTTAACTTTTTCAGTCGGCTCGTCTTTTACTTTAGCAAAAACCATTCGCGATAACAACGAGGCAACAACATTAACTGCCAGAATCGACGAAGCTAGAGTTGAGAAAATTCTCGCTGAGCACCATCCTCTCAAATAAATTTGACTATATAATGTATACAAAAAACAGCCCGCGCGGGCTGTTTTTGTTGTTTGAGCCACAGGTTTCAAGCTGCGGATGTGAATTGGGGATTTCAATGGCTACCTTTGAACTTACGATCGCCCAACTTATTCTTTTGTCGCTGGCGAATACCGGCCTTAACCATCGCAAAATCCACCGGAAAACCAACGACAGGAATCACCTGATCCTTGCGTTCTTCTTCCAGATTCTTGAGTTCGGTGTAATCAACCCAGTGAATGCAATTCACCGGACAAGTGTCGATCGCCTCAGCAATCAACTCTTCAGAATCCCCGTCTTGTCGAACTACGCGCGATCGACCGTAATCCGGTTCAATATAAAAAGTATTGCGAGCAACGTGAGCGCAGTGCTTGCAGCCAATGCAGGTAATTTCATCAACATAGACACCTTTTTGGCGCAACACCCCGCCCAACTCCGGTTCCAAACCAGAGCGATCGGGCGCATCCCGCAAAAATCCCCCCAACTCCGGCTCTAAACCAGAGCGATCGATTGCTGTATCTATTCCGAGTCCAGAAAGCTCAGACATTTAGACCCCCACAATAGTAAATAAGTCCGCGCAGGCGGACTTTGATGAAACAAGATTGCAAAAATCTCGAAAAATTATTAAGCGCACCAGCGTTGCACCACCAAGCGGAGCGAACCGTCTTGATTTTGCTTTTGCTCAGAAATTTGGAAACCCTGCTTAGCGCTTTCATTCACCACAGTATGGTAAGCGTAGCGCTGAGTCACCTTATTCAGAAAACGGTCTACAGACCAAGCTTGCTGCCAAAATTGCAAGTCAGCCACCAATTCATACTCAGTCCCGTTCCAGCTAAAACCTACGTCGTAGCCGTTTTTTTGCTCAATCACGACCTCAGCGGTGCTGGTTAAGCCGCGATAGCCACGCACCTCAGTTGGGCCAGACTTCCAGTCAATACCCAAGTCAGTTAAAGCAGCTTCCAAAGAATTCAAATTGCGGATCTGGGTCTTAATTTGGCTAAAATGTGACATGGTGGTTCCAAAAAAATTTAAGTGAACTCAACAAAAAAATTACCAATCGCTAAAAGCCACTTGGGCGGTCGCTTCGGCTGACTGATGCAGCGCTTGCGTGAAATATTCAGATGTTGACTCTTGATGAAGCACCACGCCGAGCTGAGCTTCAATTGCAGCCGTTACCTCAGCACAGGAAGCACCGACAATGCCGGTGACGGTTTCCTGTACGCGGCCATCTGGATAGATCACAAACTCTAGTGTTTCCATAATGCGGGCTGACTGAATAGGAATATTGAGAACAGACACCGACACCAGCAAGCCAGGGACGATGCCTCCTGAAGTAGCTTCTTGAGAGTTGGCTGACTGACAAAGCGCTATATCAATTTTGACTAATTGATAGGTTTTGAGTCACAACTTAACAGAACTTATTAATAGGTAGAAGCAATACATCAGTTGTATGTAAAGTTTCGCGTAGATCGTGACAGCAGTCAAGTCGGTCGATTTTAGATTTTAGATTTTAGATTTTAGATTTTAGAGGGAGGAGGAAGGAAGAGGGGATGAACCGCAGAGGGCGCAGAGGGCGCAGAGGGAAGAAGGCAGAAGGTAAAAGGCAGAAGGCAAAACGAAAAAGTATAAATTCCCCCACTCCCTCTCTAATTCCCTCTGGGATCTAAAACGTCTCGCAGGCCATCGCCCAAAAGGTTGAAACCAAGAACAGTCAAGGTAATCAGCAAACCTGGAAACACGATCGTCCAAGGAGAAGAAAGAGCGTATCCGCCCTTAAAAGCATCCGAAAGCATCGTCCCCAACTCAGGAACCGGCGGCTGTGCGCCCAAACCCAAAAAACCCAAACCAGCAGCTTCTAGTGTCGCCGTACCAGTAGAAAGAGTTGCTTGTACAACTAGAGGCGCCAGACTTCCCGGCAAAATGTGGCGAAAAATAATCCGCAAGTCGCTGGCGCCCAAGGCCTTGACAGCCAAAACAAATTCTTGTTCCCGCAGAGACAGCACCATACTGCGAGTTAAACGGATGTAAATCGGAATTTGCACGAGGCTGACGGCGATAATTACGCTTTGCAGGCTCGGCCCGGTGACCGTAACAACGCCGATCGCCAGTAAAATCGAAGGAAAAGCTAGCAAAATATCCGCCAAAGTGCCGATCGCAATTTCCAGCAACCCCCGAAAATACCCGGCCACCAGCCCCAAAAGCGCTCCCAAAATTAAACCCACACCCACAGAAACCAGGCTGACGAGTAAAGATATTCCCAATCCGTGCCACACCCGCACTAACAAATCTCGCCCCAAACCGTCGGTGCCCAACCAATGCTTAGCGCTAGGAGCCACTAAGCGCGACAAATAATCTCGATCGACCGCCGGATCGTAAGGAGCAAGTACGGGGGCTAACAGTGCCGATATCATCAGCGCTAGAGTCAAAATTAAGCCGATTTTCCCCGAAGTTGATCGCCAAAATCGTTGAAAAGCTGCTTGTGGAAATACTAAGTTGTTATTCAATCTTCGATTTTCCATCGAATGCTGTCACCAAAAAAACTGAGGACTTGGGCAACTATTAGGATAAATTAACGATCGCGCTCGCAGAAATACGTTAACAGGACTTGCTCTAGGGATACGAAAAACTCGGTGCGTGCATTACCCTCCATACCCAAAGTCGCATTTTTTGCCCCAATGCCCAATGCCTGAGCTCTTCCTTAAAGACCCTTTAAGATATAGAGAACAAGATCAATTTAAAAGCCAAATGACATCAACCCTGCTCAAAACCTCAGCCCGATCGCCCCTCAACGCCCCAACAATCCGCCATTTCCCCAACGGCCTCACCGTTATAGCCGAACACTTGCCGGTCGATGCTGTTAACCTCAGCGTGTGGCTCAATTTAGGCTCAGCCGTCGAACCAGACGACATTAACGGCATGGCTCACTTTTTAGAACACATGATTTTTAAGGGAACTCCGAGCATTCCCAGTGGAGAATTTGAGCGCGCGATCGAACAGCGTGGCGCTGTCACCAATGCTGCCACCAGCCAAGATTACACTAACTATTACATCACCACAGCTCCTAAAGATTTTGCCGAACTAGCTCCCCTGCAAGTCGATGTGTTGCTCAACGCCAGCATTCCCGACGACGCCTTCGATCGCGAACGGCTGGTAGTCTTAGAAGAAATTAGACGATCCGAAGACAATCCCCGCCGCCGCACCTATCAGCGATCGATGGAATTAGCATTTGAAGTTTTGCCCTACAAGCGACCGGTACTCGGCCCGACTGCGGTAATCGAACAGTTGACAGCCCAACAAATGCGGGATTTCCACAGCAGCAGATATCACCCAGGGGCCATGACAGCCGTAGCTGTCGGCAATTTGCCAGTCGAGCAACTAATAGAAATTGTCGCAGACAGTTTTGCAGCAAAAAGTACAGCACAAAACAACAAAATAAATGTGCCTGCTGTCGGCAAATTTCACCCAGAACCCGAAATCCTGAACTACGGCCAAGAATCTCCATTTACAGAAACAGTCCGCCGCGAATTTGTAGACTCTGCCCTTCAGCAAGCCCGACTGATCGTGATGTGGCGCGTGCCAGGTTTCATGGAAATGTCCGAAACTTATGCCCTCGACGTTTTGGCGACAATATTGGGTCACGGCCGCACAACTCGCTTGGTTCATGATTTGCGCGAAGAAAAAGGGCTAGTTTCGTCAATTTCGGTCAGCAACATGACTCAGCGACTCGGTGGCATCTTCTCCATTTCCGCTCAACTACCGACAGAAAACTTGGCAGCAGTGGAAGCTGCGATCGTCCAACACATCCGCACTCTCCAAACCGAACTGGTGACAGATGCCGAAATTTCCCGCATCCGCACTCAAGTAGCAAATCGGTTTATCTTTGGTAACGAAACTCCGAGCGATCGAGCAAGTTTGTACGGTTACTATCAGTCGATGGTAGGAGATATCGCTCCCGCCCTCAACTATGCCGCTTGCATCCAAGCTCAGACTGCCGAGGATCTCCGAGAAGCCGCCGTCAAATATCTCTCTCCCGACGCAATGGGTGTTGTGGTAATTCGCCCCGACGAAGCATAAATCTGACTTCGCCTCAACAGGGAAATTCTGCCATCCCTCTGCTTTTGAGGCATCCAACAGCATTCGGGATTCGGCAGAAACAATGTCAACTCGCACGAGGGATTTTTAGTCAATAGTGCGTGAAATTCGATCGGCCCGCGCCTTGAAGGTTTTGTATCAAATAATTAATATGAAGCCTTTAAGGTACGTGCGATCGGCAAAATTACCGTAATTTTAGGAGACGATAAACTGGGAATTTTTGACGAGCAAGCAATTTAGTCGAGGGAAACCGGGTTTATCGGCGATCTAAAATTTAAAATCTAAAATCTAAAATCTAAAATCTAAAATCTAAAATCGAGTGAGCGGCAAAATTACCGTAATTTTATGAGACGATAAACGGGGAATTATTGACGACTCAGCAATGTAGTCTCGGAAAACCGGATTGATCGGCATCGTAATTCTAAAATCTAAAATCTAAAATCTAAAATCGATTGACAGGGGCACGCAAGCATGAAATTACAAAACTTTCTCAACTCAAACATTAGGTACGATGCCAAAGCAATTGCTGCAGACGACGAACTCAGTGCCCAAATTCAAAGCCGCCTCATTGACCTGGGTTTACTGAAGCCTCCCGTAGACGGAATTTTTGGCCCTCTCTCTACCGCCACCCTCCACCGATTTCAAACTCTGATGAAGTGCGGCGAAGCGGGTTTTTTGGGAGCAGTCACAGCCAAAAAGCTGATTGAAACCAAACCAGAGGAGATTCCCACACATCCCCTGATCCTGAAAACGCTCAGAGACACTATTTTTAAATCAAAACCGCTGGCGTCTTCTCAACTTCAGGACTCGGAAAAACAAGTAATACCAGCCGGAAAAGAGTTTGAAATCTTGGCTTTTGCCCCGGCTCGCGGTCACATCAGAGTTGCTCTCCGCAACGAGTCTTTCAAAGATTCAGGAATTTGGTATGTTTTCGGAGCACACGCTCAAGTTACTCAAGACAGCGTTCTGTTTTATCCCAAACCGAATCCTCCAACGGTCAGGCTTGGCATTCCTTATCTATCGCAACTGGATAACTTGAATAATCCTACAGGTTCTTGCAATGTAACTTCATTAGCGATGTGTATGGACTTTTTGAGGGTGCCACGGCGCAAACAAACCGGGCAATATGAAGACGAACTTTACGAATATGCGATCGCCAAAGGTTACAGTCGCTGGGACCCCTACGATTTAGCAAAGATTGTTAGAGATTACGGCGCTCAAGATTTCTTTACCGAGAATGCAACTATTGATGACGTTCAAGATTGGCTCGCCACCGGAAATCCCGCTGTCATCCACGGATACTTTACGTCTTTCGGTCACATTATAGTTGCATCAGGCTACGACAGCGAGGGATTCTTCGTCCACGATCCCTATGGTGAGTGGTTAGGAAGTGGCTACGATACAAGTGTCAGCGGTGCCTACTTGCACTATCCCTATCGCTTAATCCGCAGCGTGTGTATGCCTGACGGGAATTTTTGGGTTCATTTTATCTCTAAGTAATCGTTAAGAGTCATTAGTCCTTAGTCATTAGTCATTAGCTAAGAGATAAGTTGCCTCTTGAATTTTTCGGCGATTCAAATCGCTTAAGAGTCCACGAAATCCGAGCAGAAGGGGGCTAAAGAGTAAAATGGGTATTAAATCCTGATTTGGTATTAGCCATATTTTCTCTCACTAATGACTGCTGACTAATGACTAATGACTATTAATTTTCATGCTCAAATCCAGCCAAGTCGATCGCGTAATCGGAGCACTGGTAGAAATATAGTCAACTCCGGTTTCGGCTACACTTCTAATTGTTTCTAAAGTAACATTGCCGGAAGCTTCAATTTTTACCCGATCGCTCTTTTCGCGAATTATTGCCACAGCCTGCCGCATCAAATCAAAGGACATATTATCTAACATGATAATATCCGCCTTGTGCTGCAAAGCTGTCTCTACCTCAGCCAGAGTTTCTGTTTCGACTTCGATCGTCAGCGGATAGGGGATAGAATTGCGAATTAGGGCAATCGCCTCTGCAATTCCCCCAGCCGCCGCAATGTGATTGTCTTTAATCATCACCGCGTCATCTAATCCCATCCGGTGATTGCTAGCACCGCCGACTTGAGTTGCGTATTTTTCCAACAATCTCAATCCGGGCGTTGTCTTGCGCGTATCCACTAATTGCACGGGCAAATCGGCAATTTTGTCAACATATTTCTGAGTCAAAGTAGCGATGCCGCTCAAACGCATTGCCAAGTTTAATGCTACTCTTTCTCCGGTTAGCAGCGCATCGAAATTGCCGGAAATCTCGGCGATTACTTCTCCTTTTTCGCACAGTTTCCCTTCTGGTACTTGGGGGATGAAACTGAGGCTGCTGTCTAAAAGTTTAAATGTGCGATCGGCAATTGGCAATCCGGCAATGACTCCAGCTTCTTTGACAATCCATTTAGCTGTACCCTGGATGCTGTTTGCGGGAAATAAGGCCGATGTTGTGCGATCGCCCCTACCGATATCTTCTAGTAGCCAGTTGTGCAATAGGGAGTCTAAAACTATCCAAGGCGGTAATATTGCTGTCATGTTTTTGTCGGTTGTTATATCAAGATGATATCTACTAGGAACAATAGTCGATCGGGTAATTTTAGGCAAGTTGCACAATTATGATGGTGTTAGTGCGATCGGGATTTGGGTAGAGTGAGGGCGATCGGGCTAGATAATGGGGTATTCTGTTGCTGACTTTGGGTGTTAGTGCTTTAATGGAGTAGATGGGTATCGATCGCGAGAAGAAATCATGATACAGCCAGTCATTTTAGAAAAATTAGCAGAACTCCCTGAGTCTCTTCAGACAGAAGTGCTTCATTACATTGAGTTTTTGATTGAAAAGCAGGCTAAAAACTCAACCCAAGAAAAGCCGACAAAGCGAGGCGGACTTGGTATTTGGAAAGGTAAAATCTGGATGTCTGATGATTTTGATGAACCTCTTGAAGATTTAAAGGATTATATGTAAACATGAATATTCTACTGGATACCCATACTTTTCTCTGGTACTTGGAAGACAGTAAACAATTAAGTTCTCAAGCAGGAGAAATTATTGAAGATCCAAGTAACGCTCTCAGGTTGAGTATCGCCAGCTTATGGGAAATTTCCATTAAGCTTGGTTTAGGAAAACTTAGCTTGCAAAACTCATTCTCTGAGTTAGAGGAAGTGTTGCAACAATTAAAAATAGAGGTTTTGCCTATCACATTCTCTGATACAGAGTGCTATCTTAACTTGCCGCTGCATCATCGAGATCCTTTCGATCGCATTTTGGTAGCACAGGCGATTAATCGTTCCCTTGTTTTGGTTAGTCGCGATGTGGCTTTTGATGCCTATGACCTTCAGCGGTTATGGTCATAGCTGCGGCAGGTATTCTGTTGCTGACATTGGGTATTTGTGCTTTAATGGACTATAGCAAAACCATTTGATTTGTAAACAATCGATTCAATCATCACAAGCGTTTCAGGTTGTTTTACATTCACGACTCAAATAGACTTGCTATAGATGAGTATGGATTAATAGTTAGACCTTTGAGCTGGGGGCTTAGTTAAGAAGGCTATCTGTGGGCAGCAAGGCTCAAGTAGGCGGAAGCTTTTGGTTTATGGAGTTAAATTATTCAAGTGTGAAGCATTCCTAAAGGAGAATCATTAAATGGTGGAGCTTTCTGACAAAATAATTGAATTAGTTATTGACAAAGTTTTAATTGGCGGTATCGTTTTAGCAGCAGGTTATTGGCTCAATAAAAGATTCGAGATATTTAAGAACGAGACTAACGAAAAATATCACCAGAGACAATTAATTGCTGAACTTGAAAATCAACAAAAGCAACAAATCTCTATATTAGAAGATCAGATTGCTATAGCCCAATACAATGCAGAACTGGAACTTATAGAAAGACAGATTTCCGAGTTTTACTGGCCTATATATTTAAGATTAGAAAAAGATAATGTAATGTGGAAACGAATAAAGTCTTTGAGCGCTGAAAAAAATGTTTTACCCGAATCTGCAAGTGAAGCTATAGAAAAAGAGTTCATCCTTAAGAATCACCAAGAAATAGTTGAGATTATAGAATCTAAAATACATTTAGCAGAAAATTCCAATGACAGCAAAGAGTTGATAAATGAGTTGCTGAAGTATATCAAGCACGTTGCAATTTATAAAACAATCCGTTCTATAAAGGAACTTCAAAGATTTAACCCAATTGACCTGAATGAGCCATTTCCTGAAAGAATTCATCCCTTGATTGAAAATAAATTTCGAGAATTGCAGAATAGATATGAACACCTTAAAAAGGTTAAGTTTGGAGAGCTTAGGAAATAAAATTACTTGCACAGGTAGCGATCACCTTAGTTATCACTTAAATCGATCACGAACGCTTAAAACAAATGATTAATCAGCAGGAGAGCGAATATCAGCAACTCCTACTCAACAAGTAGCAGCTCGCCCTTAAAGAAACAAACTAATATCAACTTGGAAAAAATCGGCTAATTTTCTGGCTTCATCTATTTCGATCGCCCTTCCGCTAACAAAAACTTTATCAACCTCTGTTTCCGTTCCTAAAACAGGAATCAAATCAGATTTGTCCAAATTTCTCGCATCCATTAAATGTTGCAACATTGAAGCAGCATTTCCTGCAGGAATTGGATAATTTTCAGATTCAAATTTTTCAATCAGCGTTATCAAAAGCTCCAGAAATAGCTCTTCCTCCAGCGATCGCATAGGGCGGTGTTCCAGTTCGCAAGCGAGAGCGATCGCGGCCTCGTTTTCTGCTTCATTTGCGATCGGTTTTGGTTGATACCGAACAAGTAAATCTGTATAAGATTTTGCATCATCAAAAGTACGGATCATTTTTCCACTCATCCTTACTTATATTTACACAGGTAGCGATTGATTTCCCTATTTAAGCTACAGTAAAAGCTATATTTTCTAGCACTACATTAGGTACATTTCCACTACCTAAAACCTGTGTAGCATCTAAAACTTCTATCCCTACCAATAACTCATTTTCCCCAATATTTAAAGCGATTTCGTCAGTTAACTGTAAAGTACGACACTGATGCTTACCTTCTACAAGTCTAATGTAGAGAGCATCAATTTCGGAATCATAACTAATCTTCATAAACTTTTACCTCAAAAATAAAATGTATACACTGTGATAACAACTAACTCAGTATCAGTCTCGGCAACAATAGGTACTACTTTCTTGAGAGAATAGAACTTATCCTGCCAATCATTATTATACTGAAAAGTAGCTTGATATTTGTACCTACCATTTTTAGCAAGTTGTCGATTACCTGTCATAATGGTATCAATAATTTCGGCTTCATTAGTACCTCTTTCAATCGCTTGTTCCTGGGCATGATTAGTTAATCTAATAGGTTTCACTATTTCTTGTCCAATAAATTAAAATTTTAAACTCCTAATTCACATGGATATTTACAGTTTCCATGCTCTTAAAAAACTAAGTCCATAAACTAACTTTAGTCCAAGGCGGATGGTTGTGCAAGAGCTAGTTCATCAGCGATACTTGCAGGAGATGATACCAAATCCTGATTTAATAACCTCTTTATTCTTTAGTCCGCGGAGGCGGACTTCGTTTGTTTAGCAGCGGTTTCAACCGCTAAGCCATAAAGAGAATGACTAATAACTCACCAAAAAACTAAAGCCCTTTTCCGTTGTTGCGGGAAAAGAGCTTTAATTTATTATTAACCTGGCACTGAGCTATTTTACCGGGCAGTGACCCGCCGAGTATCTTCGCCATAGCAACGTTTAACAACCGAGTTCGGGATGGATCGGAGTGGTTCCATTACATCATAAGCACCAGGAAAGCTTTGAAAACTTTTAATCCTGTGTCTGCGTTTAGCTTAATTCTAAGCTTGATGCGCTGCATCTCTTTCGCTCGACTTAATTACCTTATCAAGTTTTCCCTAGTCTGTCAACCCCTTTGTCAAAACTTTTTTTCGATCGCCCGAAACAGCCCCCAATAGCCGAGTTCGACGTATTATTTGCCAGTGGGGCCGATCGACCTTTAACTCACAAGTCCAAAAAAGCCGCCTCGGTTCCCTGGTGCGAATCTTCCCATCCTTCACAAACCACACCACAACCTGCTTAACTGTTAATTGTTCGATCGCGCTTTCAGATTCTGTCGCAATTTGCCTCAACGGCCGCAAAGACGCAATTACCAAATTCGTAAAAAAGTTTTCAAAACTCGAATCAAGTTCGATCGACCCAAAATCTGTTCCTGGTAGAGAATATTGAGATTTCTACAAAGGGCGCAAGACTTGCTGTGGTATAGATGCTTAATAACTCACCAAAAAACTAAAGCCCTTTTCCGTTGTTGCGGGAAAAGAGCTTTAATTTATTATTAACCTGGCACTGAGCTATTTTACCGGGCAGTGACCCGCCGAGTATCTTCGCCATAGCAACGTTTAACAACCGAGTTCGGGATGGATCGGAGTGGTTCCATTACATCATAAGCACCAGGAAAGCTTTGAAAACTTTTAATCCTGTGTCTGCGTTTAGCTTAATTTTAAGCTTGATGCGCTGCATCTCTTTCGCTCGACTTAATTACCTTATCAAGTTTTCCCCGGTCTGTCAACCCCTTTGTCAAAAGTTTTTTTGCTCGCCCGAAACAGCCTCCAATAGCGGAGCTTCTGTCGCAATTTGCCTCTCATGCCGCAAAGACGCAATTACCAAATTCGTAAAAAAGTTTTCAAAACTCGAATCAAGTTCGATCGACCCAAAATCTGTTCCTGGTAGAGAATATTGAGATTTCTACAAAGGGCGCAAGACTTGCTGTGGTATAGATGCTTAATAACTCACCAAAAAACTAAAGCCCTTTTCCGTTGTTGCGGGAAAAGAGCTTTAATTTATTATTAACCTGGCACTGAGCTATTTTACCGGGCAGTGACCCGCCGAGTATCTTCGCCATAGCAACGTTTAACAACCGAGTTCGGGATGGATCGGAGTGGTTCCATTACATCATAAGCACCAGGAAAGCTTTGAAAACTTTTAATCCTGTGTCTGCGTTTAGTTTGATGCGCTGCATCTCTTTCGCTCGACTTAATTACCTTATCAAGTTTTCCCCAGGCTGTCAACCCCTTTGTCAAAAGTTTTTTTTGATCGCCCGAAACCGCTGGAATTATAGGGGTTTGAGGCCTGGTTTGGGGGTGGGCCGCTCGACCTTTAACTCACAAATCCAAAAACGCCGCCTCGGTTCCCTGCTCTCTGCGAATCTTCCCGTCCTTCACAAACCACGCCACGACCTGCTTAACTGTTAATTGTTCTATCGGGAGCTCGGCTTCTGTCGCAATTTGCCTCAAAGGCCGCAAAGACGCCACCACCAAATTCGTAAAAAAGTTTTCAAAACTCGCATCAAGTTCGATCGACCCTTTAATACTCTCATCATTCTTAATCCAATCCATCACCTGCCCATTAGTCACCTCAGCCACCGGCTTCCCAGTCTCCCCAGCAATTTGCTTGAGCACCCTCAAAGCATAAATTGCCAGCCGCGCCGAAAACTTTTCCTTCGACGACAGCAGCGCCATATCAACTTCGGCGCACTCTTCCGGCTTTAAAAAATCTGCTAGCGGTTCCATATATTAAAAATTAGTAATTGCTAATCGGTAATCGGTAATCCGTGACATCCGTGACATCCGTGACATCCGTTACACTCATCCGTTGTCGAACTTCCATGCGTGACATCCGTTACATCCGTTACAAAATCCGTTGCCGAACTTCTTCCTTCCTTCTGGCAATCAAATAACCGCAGCGGTGTTCCCCATCAATAATCCAGTGAGTTCGCTCCACAATACAATCCGGCAAAACCGCTGCAAACATTTCCAACTCATTACCGCAGACACTCGGAAAAGTTTCAGCAACATTAGAAATCGCGCAATTGTGTTCCATCAACACAAATCGATCGCCCAAACCAGTGCGATCGCAGATCCCAACCTCTACCGATTCTACAGGATAACACTCAGCCATATAACCTTCAGCCCTGCGGAGTTCCATTAACTTAGTCACCCTCTCTTGCAGCGAACCCGCACCCACCAGCCGCCGATACTCCGTCGCCTTGCGCTGCCACTGTTTTTGCAAGATAGTAATCACTTGCTCGCGGCCGACGGTTTCCGCCAACGTATCCAGAAAAGAGACAGCAAAATCACCATAACGATTCGGGAATCGATCGCGCCCCTGACTGGTAAGCTCATAAATGTGCTGCGGCCGCCCCATCCCAGCCTGAACCGACTGATACTGAATCAGCCCCTCCGCTTCCAAATCCTTCAAGTGACGGCGAATCGCCTGCGGACTGATATCCAAAGACTCCGCCAACTCAAGAGCCGTCCCCTGCCCCCCCTTGAGCAAATATTGCAGGATGTCTTGTTTCGTGGAAGTCTGCTGAGTAGTCTCCATCATCTTCACAAAAAATTATTAATTTGACTTTGACAATATCACTATTGTTAATGTAGCTTAAAATATAGTAAAGCAACAAAATTGTTGTTTAACTTCCCAGAGCAGTCCAGCAGAACTCGCTCAAGCCCAGACAGGCATTGCCCCGTCTGCCATCCAGAGAGCATTATCTAGAACACTGAACACGCAAAATAATGAGTTCTACCACAGTCAAAACCTTAGTCAACCAGCCGTATAAATACGGTTTCGTCACCGACATCGAGTCAGACACCATCCCCCGCGGCTTGAGCGAAGATGTAGTCCGCCTGATTTCCGCCAAGAAAAACGAACCGGAATTCATGCTGCAATTCCGCCTCAAAGCATACCGGAAGTGGCTGACAATGACTGAGCCCACCTGGCCCCACGTCAACTATCCCGCGATCGACTACCAACAAATTATCTACTATTCCGCGCCCAAACAAAAGCCCAAAAAGCTCAACAGTTTGGACGAAGTAGACCCGACACTGCTAGAAACCTTCGAGAAACTAGGCATTCCCCTCTCCGAACAAAAACGGCTCGGAAATGTTGCCGTCGATGCCGTTTTCGACAGCGTTTCAATTGCCACAACATTTAGAGAAAAGTTAGCCAAAGATGGTGTTATTTTCTGTTCCATTTCAGAAGCCGTCAAAGATTATCCCGAATTAATAGAAAAATATCTCGGCAGCGTCGTACCAGTCGGCGATAACTTTTTCGCAGCCCTCAACTCCGCCGTATTCAGCGACGGTTCCTTTGTTTACATTCCCAAAGGCGTCAAATGCCCAATGGAATTGTCAACCTATTTCCGCATCAACAACGGAGATTCCGGCCAGTTCGAGCGCACCCTAATTGTTGCAGAAGAAAACAGCTCAGTGTCTTACCTAGAAGGCTGCACCGCCCCGATGTTTGACACTAATCAACTGCACGCGGCTGTCGTGGAATTGGTAACAATGGACAATGCGGATATCAAATACTCCACAGTGCAAAACTGGTACGCTGGCGACGCCAACGGCAAAGGCGGCATTTACAACTTCGTGACGAAACGGGGTTTGTGTCAAGGAGTCAATTCTAAGATTTCTTGGACACAAGTAGAAACCGGTTCCGCGATTACTTGGAAATATCCCAGTTGCGTGTTAGTCGGCGACAACTCGGTGGGCGAATTTTACTCCGTAGCGCTGACAAATAACAAGCAGCAAGCTGACACCGGTACCAAAATGATCCACGTTGGCAAAAACACTCGCAGCACGATTATTTCTAAGGGAATTTCGGCGGGAAATTCATCCAACAGCTATCGCGGCTTGGTGAAAATGGGGCCCAATGCTAAAGGCTCTCGAAATTACTCTCAGTGCGATTCGATGCTGATTGGGGATAACGCTCAGGCGAATACTTTCCCTTATATTCAAGTGCAGAACCACACTGCTAAAGTGGAACACGAAGCTTCTACTTCTAAAATTGGGGAAGAGCAATTGTTCTTCTTCGCACAGCGGGGAATTTCCGCCGAAAATGCTATTTCGATGATGATTAGCGGTTTCTGTAAAGATGTTTTCAATCAGTTACCGATGGAATTTGCGGCGGAAGCTGATAAGCTGTTGAGTCTGAAGCTAGAAGGAAGTGTCGGATAATTTTCGCGCGCAAGAAACCCTTCCAGGCCGAGTCCAGCGGTGACAACTTAAGACTGCAAGCCATAATAAATGTCGCTTTTATTCGAGTCTAGATCCCCCTTAAAAAGGGGGACTTTGAGAAGACTTCTTGTGTCCCCCCTTCCTTATTAAGGGGTACTTTAAGAACACTCTTGTCCCCCCCTTATTAAGGGGGGTTAGGGGGGATCGAGACTTCGATACAAACAAGAGAGACGGTAGGTTTAACGTTAAGTGGTCAGTAATAGCCAGAGCCTAGGAACGAGAAGAACGAGAAGAAAAAACTGTAAAGTGCATTGAGGAAAAGGAAAAAAATAGATGATTGTTGAAAATAGTCAAGTGGTGCTATCCGTCCGCGATTTAACTGCGAATGTGGAAGATACCCAAATCCTTAAGGGTTTGAATCTGGAAATTAAATCGGGTGAAATTCACGCGATTATGGGTCCGAACGGTTCTGGAAAAAGCACTTTATCTAAGATATTAGCGGGTCATCCTGCTTATACAGTAACGGGCGGAGAAGTTACTTTTCTAGGTCAAAATTTGCTGGAATTACCGCCGGAAGAACGCTCTTTAGCTGGCGTGTTCCTAGCTTTCCAATATCCTTTAGAAATTCCCGGCGTTAGCAATCTGGATTTCTTGCGCGTGGCTTACAATTCTCACCGCAAACATCGCGGCTTGGAAGAATTGGATGCTTTTGATTTCCAAGATTTAATCGAGGACAAGCTGGATATTGTCAAGATGAATGATTCTTTTTTAGGCCGCAGCGTAAATGAGGGTTTTTCCGGCGGCGAGAAAAAGCGGAATGAAATTTTGCAAATGGCGCTGTTGGAACCGAGGTTAGCTATTTTAGACGAAACTGATTCGGGTTTGGATATCGACGCTCTCAAGATTGTCGCCGGCGGTGTGAATCAGTTGTCAACTGCTGAAAATTCGATGTTGGTAATTACTCACTATCAGCGGTTGCTGAATTACATTATTCCTGATTTTATTCACGTCATGGAAGCCGGTAGAATTATCTTGACTGGCCCGAAAGAGTTGGCGCTGGAATTGGAAGAGCGCGGTTATGACTGGGTTGTGGAAGAGGAAGCTGCAGGAGTGGGCGCGCGATGATGAATACGCAAGTTGCTAGTAGGGAAATGTTTTTGACTGATTTGGTTAATCAGTGCGGCAAGTTGGGCGCAGCTAATAACGAAAGTTCTGCTTACGGGTTGCAGGATTTGCGGGATGCGGCGACGGAATACGTGCTTTCTTCGAGTTTTCCGACGGTGAGGGATGAAGAATGGCGCTTTACTGATTTGTCGTCGGTGTTGCAAATTCCTTTTCATATACCGCAGATCAATCAGTCAAAAATTAAGCTGGCTGATATCATTATGCCAGTGAAAAATCGGGATGATTTACCATTAAGATTGGTATTTGTCAACGGTTTTTATGCGCCGGATTTGTCAACGGTGGAGTCGTCGGTTTTTCCCAATTTGCCGATCGACTTTTATGCAGGTAATCTATCCCATGTACCCGAAAAACATCAGGCGCGCATCAGGGATGTTTTGAGCAAGCACAGACAGCAAACCGAGGTGTTTACCGCGCTGAATACTGCGGGTTTGGCGGATTCTGCGGTGGTGTTCGTGCCGGCCAATATGTCGATCGACCTTCCGATTCACTTGCTGTTCCTGACAGCACCAGGTACATCTCCTACGATGTCCCAGCCGCACTGCTTAGTCATAGCTGAGCCTGGAAGCAATGTGACGCTGGTTGAGGATTATGCAACTATCGGGAATGTCGCTGCATTTACGAATGCTGTAACGGATGTTGTTGTCGCCGAAAATGCCACTGTGAATCACGTTCGGCTGCAGCGGGAAGGTGGAGAGGTTGTTCATATCGGCAAAAGTGCGATCGAGCAATCTCGTAATAGCCGTTACACTTGCCATGCTATCAACTTGGGAGGCAAAATATCGCGGCACAATTTAGAAGTTTTTCAGCGCGGCGAAGCCACTGAAACAACGTTAAACGGCTTAAGCGTAGCCTTTGGGGAACAGTTGTCGGACACTCACAGTTTAATCGATTTTAATCACCCTCACGGTACAAGTCGCCAATTACATAAGTGCATTGTCGGGAACAAAGCTCGCGCTGTATTTAACGGCAAAGTTTTCGTTCGCAAAGCCGCCCAATTGACAGATGCCGGACAATTGAGCCGAAATTTGTTGCTGTCGCCGAGAGCTCGCGTAGATACCAAACCGCAGTTGGAAATTGTCGCCGATAACGTTAAATGTTCCCACGGTGCAACTGTCAGTCAATTAGAAGATGATGAACTTTTCTACTTGCAAAGTCGCGGTTTGGATTTAGAAAGAAGTCGCTATTTGCTAATCGATGCTTTTGCGGCGGAAATGCTCAATCAATTACCGATTATGGGCGTGGCCAAAATGCTTTCTACCTGCGTGGCTATTCAAGAATAAAAGAATCACCAACAGACTGGGGGTGTTTTCTTACCTTTGCAATCAAACCCGGAGATCCCCCCTAGCCCCCCTTAATAAGGGGGGAACAAGAGTATTCTTAAAGTCCCCCTTATTAAGGGGATTTAGGGGGATCTCCGGGTTCAACAATACGCCCTAGAAGCGAGTTTCACAACAATACTAACTTCTGAAAAATATGACACTTATTCAAGAAAAAACACTTGCCTCAAAAGTTCGTGGCGACTTCCCAATTTTGAATGAAAAAGTAAATGGTAAACCGCTAGTTTATTTAGACAATGCAGCTACCTCTCAAAAACCCCTAGCTGTACTCAACGCTTGGCGTGATTACTACGGACAATATAATGCAAACGTGCACCGCGGCGCTCACACTCTCAGCGCCAAAGCCACTGATGCTTACGAAGGTGCGAGAGACAAAGTTGCCGCGTTTGTGAATGCGGCGTCTCGGCAAGAAATTGTCTATACTCGCAACGCCACCGAAGCGATTAATTTGGTTGCTTATTCTTGGGGTTTGAGCAATCTGCAAGCTGGAGATGAAATTATCCTGTCGGTGATGGAACACCACAGCAATCTCGTTCCCTGGCAAATGATTGCTCAAAGAACCGGTGCTGTGCTGAAGTTTGTCGAGTTAACGGAAACTAACGAGTTTGATTTGGAACAGTTTAAAACGCTAATTTCCCATAAAACTAAATTGGTGTCAACCGTTCATGTTTCTAATACTTTGGGCTGCATCAGTCCAGTCAAAGAAATCTGCAAAATTGCCCACAGTTTCGGCGCAAGAGTTTTAATAGATGCTTGCCAAAGCGTCCCGCACATGATAGTAGACGTGCAAGCAATTGATTGCGATTGGCTGGTTGCTTCCGGGCACAAAATGTGCGCTCCGACTGGCATCGGTTTTCTGTACGGTAAACTGGACTTGCTGAGAGAAATGCCTCCGTTTTTCGGTGGTGGGGAGATGATTGCTGACGTGTTTCTCGATTATTCCACCTATGCCGATTTGCCACACAAATTTGAAGCCGGCACGCCTGCAATCGGCGAGGCGATCGCCCTTGGTGCAGCAATCGATTATCTTAGTAAGATTGGCATGGATAAGATTCACGCTTGCGAAGCAGAATTGACTGCTTATATGTTCCAACAATTGTGGCAAATTCCAGAAATTAAAATCTACGGGCCACAACCAGACAGCAACGGCGAAGGTAGGGCAGCTTTGGCGGCATTTACAGCAGGAGAAATTCACCCTCAAGACTTGTCTACCATGTTAGACCAGGAGGGAGTCGCGATTCGTTCCGGGCATCACTGCACGCAAGCTTTGCACCGCTATTTGAACGTTTCATCTACTGCCAGAGCGAGTTTGTATTTTTACAATACTCGCGAGGAGATTGATGTGTTTGTGAAAGCGTTGAAAGAGACGATCGACTTTTTTGCTGGGATTATGGGATAATTTGGTGGGTGATGGTGCGCGGGTAGAAATTGAGAAGCGATCGCCCTTTTTTTAACCGCAGATGCAGGCGGATAGACGCTGATGAACGCGGATGAAGAAGAGAGCGATCGCAATCCCAAATCCCAAAACCAGAACACAATCTGGTAAAATTGGGCTGTCAACCCAAAGGAAAGGCAAAAATACAAAGTGTGTTTGATGAACTAGGTGCATATAGACAAAGCCTAGGTTTACCATCGGCTGGCAGCGAAACCGATAAATCAACCATAGCTAAACTAGAAATAGCGGGTCAAAGTTTTTTTGGCATCAACTCTGGCAGCAACCCCAATCGTCGGCAAATAACCTTTAATGTCAATCCTATCACCAAAACCCACGCTGAAGCCGATGCTTTTCAACAAGCAGCCGATGCGGGAATTAGAGGAGGTAAAGCACGTTTGATTTGCGATCGCGAACTTTGTGCAGCCTGCGGCTTAAGAGGTGGAGTAAACTCTATGGCTTGGCAGTTAAATATAGAAGAATTAGAAATTATTACTCCCAATGGAAGTAAAACAATAACCGTTAAACTCCCAAATACAAGGAGGCGATAATGTTTGTGTTAAACCTATCAGCAGAAAATTGGGTTGGCAACCAGGATGAAGGTGACTTAATAGAAAGTCCTACTTGGAGTCAAATAGAACAAGCCATCCGCGAGTTAAATGGGACAACTAAAACTTTAGTTACCTTGGGTGCAGATGACGAGTGTTATATGAGCATTGGTGGCGGCGAATCCGGCAAATATATTGTTAACGTAACTTTTGATAACGTTAGCTTCCATAATTTAGTAGATCCATCAAAACCCGATGCAATAGAAAAGCTAGTTATCGGCGGACAAGAAGGTAATTATTCCGCCCGGATGTGTGTAAATTTAGAGACGGCACTGTTGGCAGCTCACACATTTACAGTATCAGGACAACTTCAAATATCACTGTCTTGGGAAGAAGAGAAAGAATTAGCGGTGTCATCAAATAAGATTTAACACAACCTAAGTGAAGTGCGATCGCTCTTTCTTCATCCGCGTTCATCCGCGTCAATCCGCCTGCATCTGCGGTAAAAAAAAAAGACCGGGAAGCCGAGCTATCCCGTAAAAAATCGCCCATTTCATAGTATCGGGGCCTGTGGTAAAATAAAACTAGAGTTTTCTCAGCTCAAGGAGATTTTGAGATGATTGCTACTACTTCAAGTTTAGCCGAACAAAGAACACTGCTAGAAAACATTAGCTGGTCAACCTTTGAAACGTTGCTCAAAGAAATAGGCGATCGCCGAGGTTATCGCATAGCTTATGATAACGGGATGTTGGAAATTATGAGTCCTTTATACGAACATGAAAATCCCAAGATTCAGTCTGATCGCTTCATTTTCATTTTAGCAGAAGAACTCGGCAGTGAAATCAAAAGTGCTGGCTCAATGACTCTCAAGCAAGAACAGGCTAAAAAGGGTATAGAACCTGACAATTGTTATTATATTCAAAGTGAACCAGCAGTCAGAGGCAGGCAAGAACTAGACTTAGAAACTGCCCCACCGCCCGACTTGGCAATTGAAATAGATATTACCAGTAGTTCAATTAATAAGTCAGGAATTTACTCGGCACTTGGCGTACCCGAACTCTGGAGATATAACGGGCGAGTTTTAAAATTTTATCAGTTAGCTTCCGAGGACTATGTTGAATGCAATTTCAGTATTGCTTTTCCCTTTTTATCATCAACAGAAATGAGTAGGTTTTTTGAGCAGACTAAAACAATGGGAGAAATTGCATTACTGAAATCATTTAGAATTTGGGTTAGGGAAAAAATCTAAAGCGGTGAATATCGCCCTTTAGTCCATCCGCGTTCATTGTGGCACGGGCGTCCCGCCTGTGAAAAAGATGCGGTTTAACAAAAGAGCGATCGCCCAACTAAAACTCCCTAATCTCAGGATGAACAAACTGATAACCCGCCGCCTTAATCTTTTGATTCGACACCCTCGCATTATAAGGCCGCACGCTAGGACTTCCATCCCAAGAAACTTTAGGCAAATTATTAGCTTCAAAAATGCGATCGAGCAATTCGCCACTGGATAGCGACACATCCCCGACTAAATTGTAAATTCCCTGCAATCGATTTTCCAAAGCAAAGGTTAACCCCCCAACAATATCATCTCGATGCACCCAATTAGTAGCATCTTCCCCCCTACCGGGACGAGTGCTCCCAGCCCAGCCTCCAAAGATTTTAACTAATTCTCGCCCAGGCCCATAAATTCCTCCCAAACGGAGAATGCAGACGTGAAGATTTGGACTAGATGCTGCTAATAAAACCCGTTCTGTTTCTGCGAGAATTTCACCGTTTGGATTAGCAGGCGCGACAGGTGAATCTTCATTTACCAATTCACCTTGGCGATCGCCATAGATAGAATAAGTACCCGTATAAATAACCTGCTTGACTGTCGGTATCTGCTGTAAAACAGCTACTAAAGTTGTCGCAGTATCTAAATAACTCTCCCGATAAGTCTGAGAATTTGGAGCACCGACGCACAGCATAACAGCATCTTGTTCTTGCAATACAGCCGTCATTGCCTCTTTGTCATTTCCCTTGATCACGGCTACCCGCTGGGCGACACCCTCCAACTCAACTACTCGCGTCGCCGTCGTAGTTGTCGCCGTCACGGTATAATCAGATTTGCCGCGTAAATGTTTGGCTGTCGCAGTACCCACATAGCCACAGCCGACGATCGCAACTTTCATAAAAAATTCTCCATTGTGTCATGCTCTCTAAAATTATTGCCGGTTTCTGAAATCATGGCGCGCTGAGTTTTGTGGTAAAATGCAAAGCGTCGCGATCGAAGTACCATCATGTCCGAGAGAGATATTTTTGCCACCTCCTCAGAAAGTGAACTTTTAGCTTTTTATGGTTCTTTGTTTGCGATCGCAGCCGCCGATGGTTCCGTTGATATTGACGAACTAGATTTGTTGTTTAAAACCATAAATTTAGACAAATTTTCTGACTCTGCAAAGACTCAAATCCACTCCTACACAGCCAGTCCCCCATCACTCAGCGACTGTTTGCAAACACTCAGCAAGTCAGAAGAACCGCTGCGTTTGGGAGTCATGTATTTTTTAATTAACATTGCTGGGGCAAATAAGACGCTGCATCCCGCAGAAAATGAGGCTATCCAATCTGCAAAAAAACTGCTGGCGGTTTCCGACTTGCAAATCCAAGCCATGCAGGAATTCATCGCAGACATGAAACACATACGGGAGGGCGCGCCTAATAAAAATCAGGCATCAGCATCCTTCAATTCTGCTGTTTCCCAGGTTAAAAATAAGGGCATTCCTCTCGATTTAATCTACCGGAAAGGAGCCACAACAAACCTCAGCATCCCCAAAATCAACTATTCAGATGAAAGTTTTTGGACTAAACTTAAAAACTTTGCTTTAACCGCAGGAAGAGAAGTAGTTGAAAAAGCTTTGATTCTCTACTATACGGCTCAGAACCCAAACGTGCCTGCTTGGGCAAAAGGAGTTGTAGTTGGAGCTTTGACCTATTTTATATCTCCTGTTGATGCCATTCCCGATATATTAGTCGGTGTTGGATTTACAGATGATTTGGGAGTGTTACTGGCGGCGATCGCTACTGTTTCAGTATACATTAATGCTGATACTAAAGAACAAGCCAAACAAAAAATGAAAGATTGGTTTGGTCAATAATATTATGTCTAATTGAGCGTTTTGTGGTGTCGGCGTCGGACTAATATAATCTGAATAATATAGCTGTTTTTTATAGATAAAATAAAGGACACTGCGCTGCCGTGTCCCTACATAATATCTATAATTCACTCAACTAAAAACTTGATAATTATGGATTCTCAGTCTTTAATCGGCTTACCATCTCGATTGACAATACGGCTTTCACCATCCTTAGCCGTGACATTTTCATAAACCCCTTCATCCCGCTTCACGTACTTGCTGAACCCCTGATTTTTATAATCGGTGTCCGATGTCGGCTTCATCAACCTCGGAGCGCTCAGCAGTCGGCGTACTGGAGCATCTGCGGGAGTCTCCCCGGGTTCGCGCTTAGCCAACTCGCACAGTTGGCCCCAAGTCGAAACTTCCAGGTTCATGCTGTGCCAAACTTCTAACTGCTGGTTGTTTTCGGGACACAAATAATCGTATACAGGCATACTAAGAATCTCGTTTGCAACTACTAAAATTACTAATTGCACGGTTATTCAGAAAATTATAGCTCAACATTACTAAGAATTCAAGGCCAACAATCAAACTTTACTATTTTTAACGGTTGTTGAAACCTTAAATCAGCTATATTATTAACCCTGTGTGCTTGCTCCCGGATGCGATCGAGACAATGCCCAAAAGTACGCTACCCTGAAATCCTCTGACTCGATCCAACGATCGCACGATCGACGGTTAGCAAATGCCCGCAAGACTTACCTCAATGCCGTCACAGGATTGATCATCATTTTCAGACTGTACGCCAATCACAGATTCTAAGTTTCAATTTTATTTATTTACTCACCAGCGAGGATTTACCGATGAGCGATTTCAAAGTTACGCCAGAAGTAGAGCTGAACACAGCTCAAATGTTGGAGCGATATCAACTGCAAGATGAGACAACTCTGCGGCGTTGGGCAAAACTGCACGGCATCAATAGCACCCGTGGTTTCTTCTATCCCAGTGAAGTAGATTTGATGGATCACGCTCACCACCATCTCTACAATTTGGGAATGAGCATTGCGGATTACCAAAGTCTTTTAGATCGGCGCCGCAGCCATTCCCAGACACCGGGCGACCAAAATAAAACAGTAGCAAGTCAAGTTGCTGACGAAGCATACGATGCCATAGAAACGCTAACCGATCAGTATGCTGAAGCTATTGATTTAATGGGAGAACGTATAGCAGACCATTTCATCGATGAACTCGATTTATCTGTGATGAGGCACCTTTCTAAAAAAGTGCAAGACCGGCGCACTCTCAACGGTCAAACCAAAAAGCCTAACCGTTTTCTCCAAGTGATTAAAGCCGTGTTGCAACCGAGCAGCGAAAATACGCTTCTGGTTCCGAAAAAAGAGGATGACTCTAGTTTAGAATTAGAACAGCATCACCGCCTCGGCTAGTAGCCGATTTTTTTGAAAGACTAAGAGACTTTTTGTTCAATTTACTGGTAAATTTTACTAAAAAGCAGACTCGCTCCCTTCCCTTGTCAAGGGGAGGAAGCAAGAGTCACATTCTTTATATTATGAAACCGAATAGAAAAAAATAAATTGAGGTTTCCCAGAAGTCTAAATTAGTTGTCAACTGATATTAGGTTTCGCAACTCTGTCCAATCTAATATAACTAGGCACAGATTGCGCGATCGCCAAAATCCGAGATAATATCTGCTGAATTGAACCTGTCAACCTCGCCCAAGGTAAAAAAATGATTAAATCCTGGATGGTAATTGGAGGCGTCGCCTTGATAGTAGCACTAGCCACTAACATAATCCCGCCCAGCGACATCCAATGGTTCAACCGATTGCAGCGTCCGAGATGGCTAGTAATTGAAAAAGCAATTCCCTTAATTTGGACAGTAATTTTTATTTGTGCAGCTTGGTCAGCAGTGATTGTTTGGGAAAAAGAACCAGGAACTCAGGAGACTTGGCTGAGAATGGGTTTGTACCTGCTTTTAGAAATAGTAACCATGTCTTACACCTCGGTTATGTGCAAAATTAGGAGCCTAAAAGTCGGCACAATAATCGGCGGAACTGGCGCTATTTTAAGCGTAATGCTAGCTTTAAGTGTCTTGCAAGTTTCGGAGCCGGCCGCCCTGTTATTGCTACCTTACATACTTTGGAGTCCGATCGGCACTTACACCACTTGGGCAATGATGCACCTGAATCCGGCCGATGTTTAATTGATCTAAAATTACAGGTAATTGGTAATTGAGCATTGGGAAAAAGGTAATTGCTAAGATGTACCTCACCTAATAGAAAACTGCTATAGCAAGCCTCGTATCAATTGTGAACTCTTTGTCTTCCTCTTCTTCCTTCGCGCTCTTCGCGTCTTCGCGGTTCGTTAAATAGAGATTCTCTGAGTTTTATCGCGTGGTGGGGGTGGCTTTATTTAATTTGTTGGCAATGTGAGTATGATTTGTAAACCCACCCCTAGAAGTTGATTGAGAATGATGGTTGATTTGAGTTTTAACTCAAATCAACCATCATTCTCCGACTTTAAACCTCCGTCCAATGTCGGGCAAACCAGTTAACCTAACGATTGCCAGAGCTGGTCGGAGGCTCAATTTCCGGCGGTTCAGGAGGGGGAGATTCAGACTCAGGAGGATTCAGCGACTCCTCCCAAACTTTGATTTGCGATCGAGCTTGCTCAAAAGCCCGAGTACCCGAAGGAATTTTCTTCAAAGTCGCGATCGCCCCAGCCAGATCCGACGACGACTCTTCCACACCCAGCGCCAAAATCCGCTGGCTCCACTCATCAATCGCCTCACTCGCCTGCCACCGCAGCGAACTCGACTCCGGAACCTGACTTGCCAGCGCAATAGCCGTTTGCAAAGCGTCAGCAGTCCCGGATCGGGCCGTCTGACGGGCGTTCTGCAAACCTTGCTCGCCCTGAAATTGAGCCTCCCAAGTCCGAATGTTCGATCGAGCTTCCTCATAAAGCACCCGTCCCGATCGAATCCGGCGCGCCATCTCAATTGCCCCCGCCAAATTGCCGCTCGCCGCTAGCTGCTGAGCTCTATCCAAAAACGGCTGGTCAACAAGCCGCTGTCTCCTCTCGATCCAAGCTTGAATTTTGGCTTGAGCTTCCACGTAAAGCGCCCTACCTCTACCGATCCGAGAAGCTTGAGCAACGGCGGCTTCCAGAGCATTCGGATCGCCCGTACTCGCTAAATCGTTCGCTTTTTGCAAATAGGGACTGTCTTCCATCAGCTCGATTTGACGGCTCAAGGTGCTAATTTGACGGCGAGCTTCCGAAGCGCGGGGATTTGATTCCGGGACTGTTTGCAATTGCGCGATGGCAGCCCTCAAATCATTTACCCCACCCGGCGCCGCCAGCCTGCTTGCCAAATCCAAAACTTTCACATCAGCCATTTCTTGCTGCCAGCGGCCGACTAAATCTTGAGCTTGTTTGTATAAAGGGCGACCGGACTTCAACTTTTGAGCAATCTCGATCGCCTTGGAGAAACCCTCAACAGAGCCAGTCAAAGCCTGAGAAGTAGCATTCGCCAACTCATTAAAATCCTGTACTTGTTCCCTTAAATTTGCCGACTCTGGAATCTTGTTAGCGATCGCCATCGCCTCCTGCCAATCCCCTGCTTGCAAGCGTTTTTGGGCGATATCCAGAATTTTCTTGCTAAATTCCGCGATCGCCTTATTGGCAGCTTGATACAAATAACTGTTTTGATCAATTCCCTGAGCCAGCTTAATCCCCGTCACCAGATTGTCGAGACCTCCCTCGGAGGCTGTATTCCGGGCTTTTAGCAACTTATTGCCCTCAGCCCGAGTCGTCTGAATTAGCTTAGTCAATTCCTCGTACTTAGCCGATTCCCAGAAAGTATTTCCCAAATCCAAAAGCAGAGTAGCTTGGCTGAAAGCCAGCGGCCACTCTTCCTGACGCAAGTGGTCTTCAGCCGTGCGGTAAATTTTCTCTGCATCGCTCCATATCGACTGCCACTTTTCAATCTGCTTTTCCATCTTCGGGTAAGCCGGAACGTTTTTAGGAACCTTACGAGCGAGCGCAATCGCCTCATCCAGCTTTCCTTCTTGGAAACTAGCATTTCCCAGCCTAATAATATCCTCCGACCACCGATCGATTTGAGTGTTAATTCTCGGCCGCAACGGATGGTTTTGTGGCAAAGCATTCACTAATTCGATCGCCCTGAGCAAATCATCCGCCGTCCGCTTGCTTGCTGCTTCTTGAGCACAAAAAAAGCGATCGTTAGCAGAAGCCGTTGGCCAAAAAATCTTTGAGCAATTGGACTGCGAGGTCAGGTTGAGTAAAGACGCAATTGCCACAAACCCCATACCCACCGATACCATCAAACTCAGCGCCAGCCAAAACTGCCACTTGTTCGACCAGTTCCGCCAAAACGGATTGTGTTCCCCCGGCGGCTGCGAGTTTTCCCCAGACAAATTCGGCGGTAGTTCCAGATGCCCTCCCGGCAGTTTTCCCGAAGTAACCAACTCTCGGAGCTCTTTAAGTCGTTCAGCCCGGTTTTTCCTTGCTGGTAAGCGCACCAGCGACGAAGTATCCTTTGTTGACTCCAAGGATTCTGATGCAGACCAACGGCCTGGTATTTTGCGATCTTGACTCATATCCTCACCACAAACAGCAACCAGCTAGCGTAAGTTATTTAAAAACTGCGAGCGCTGCTATCAACTGCTCTATAAAATGTATTCATCACTTTTACATACTCCCGTCTGCCCTAGACTGCAAGAGCCGATCGCCAAACCGCCAAAATCAAAATTTTGTGATTAGGTAATTGATAATGCGTAATTGGCAATTGGTCAAGGCCATCATCCCTAACTCGCACTCAATAGAGCCAATTACACATTATCGTCTCAAGAACCGGAGTTTGAGCGCAAATCGCCGATCAGTTCCGCAAGTTGGTCGCTATTAGCTTGGTAAACCTCATTGCAGAAATGGCACGTAGCCTCAGCCCCCCCATCTTTTTCAATCATGTCTTGGAGTTCGGCTTCGCCCAACATTTTCAAAGCTCCCAAAACTCGATCGAACGAACACCCACAGTCAAAGCGCACCATCTGAGTTTCCGGGAAAATTTCCAGGCCCATATCTCCCAGTAACTCTTCGAGAATCTGGTGGAGCGTTTTGCCCGATCGCAGCAGCGGCGTAAAGCCCGACAATTCAGCAACTCTAGATTCTAAAGTTTGCACCAATTTTTCGTCGGTTGCCGCCTTGGGCAGAACCTGCAACAGCACACCCCCAGACGCTTCTACCCCGCCCGCCCCTACAAACACCCCCAAAACCAGAGCCGAAGGCGTTTGCTCCGAGGTTGCCAAATAGTGAGTTAGATCGTCGCCAATTTCGCCGGAAACCAATTCTACCGTACTGGAATAAGGGAAGCCGTATCCAACGTCCCGCACCACGTACAAATAACCGTCACCTATTGCCCCGCCGACATCGAGTTTGCCTTTAGCATTGGGCGGCAATTCGACTTCGGGATTATCCACATAACCTCGAACCGTTCCATCAAGTCCCGCATCCACCAGAAGCCCGCCCAGCGGCCCATCTCCTTTGATGCGAATGTTGACTCTCGATTCGGGCCGCTTCATGCTGGAGGCGAGTAACAGCCCCGCCGACATTGTGCGGCCGAGGGCGGCTGTAGCCACATAGGAGAGCTTGTGCCGCTGTCTTGCTTCTTCGGTGAGGCGGGTGGAAATGACGCCTACAGCGCGAATTCCGCCCTCTGCGGCTGTAGCGCGAATTAATTGATCGGCCATGAAAAACCTTGCTTTTGTCTTTTGATACCTTCTTGAACTATTTTATAAGTTCTTGAAGGTTGTGGCAGCAGAGAGCAGCAGTTGACTCGGCGGGCCTGGGAGTGCGATCGAACTTCCAAACTCGCCTTTGTTTTCTATAAAACCTTGATTAACTGAGGATTTATTAACAAATAGTCTGATGGATTATTCGATATCAATATTTATTTGAAAAGCCCAGAATAACGAGTGCATTTATTGTTACCACGCCAGCTTGTTCTCAGTCTATTTATAACAATTAACAAATAACCACTAATAACTATATTCCTGAACGCACTCGGAAGATATAAACCGGTTTTTTTAACCGATCTAGAGGCTTTTAATCCCGTGTATTTAATCTAAAAAACCCGATTTCTGGCTACCGATGCCTAAGTCCTAAACTAATGACTAATAACTAATAACTAATGACCAATGACCAATGAATAACAACTAATGACTAAAGCTTATCTTGCCGCTAACCAGACGATTACCAAACCTTTACCTTTGCCGGTTAGAGTCAGAGGCGTAGGTCTCAGACAAATGTTTTTTAGCTGGAAATAAGCGATATGCCACCAACATCCAAAGCACTTTTAGCGGAAATCCAGCATAACACAGGAGCGAGCCGAAACTTGCATTTTTATGCCAAGGGCGAAACCATTCCTATGATGTCGCATGGCCTTTGGCGAGTCTGTCAAGGTTTAGCACAACTGAGTACGCTTTATCCAAACGGGGAAGAAGGACTTTTGGGCTGGGTTGGGCCTTCGATGTGCTTCGGTTTGTGGTTGACAAACTTGCAGACTTACCGAGCTACGGCGACATCAGATATTTATTTGATGTGGTATTCTATGGTGGAAATCGAAGCTTCTCCTCAATTGGCTCACGAGTTGCTGCCTCAAATGGTACGGCGGCTGCGGCAAATGGAAGCAATTTTAGCGATCGCCGGACAGCGGCGAGTAGATGACCGTTTGTATCAGCTACTGCTATTATTGCAACAGGAATTCGGTCAGCCTGTGGTTGAGGGAACTCGTTTGAATATTCGCTTGACACATCAAGATATTGCTAATGCGATTTGCACGACGCGGGTAACAGTAACTCGAATGCTGGGAAAATTGCAGCAGCAAGGGTTAATCAGTCGAGATGGCGATCGGCATTTAATACTTAACAAAGATGTTTTTGCGTCAACGTCTGATTTGTTTGGCTGCAACCCTCAAGCAGTGTAGCAAGCGCCGAAAAAAATCTTATTCTGCTTCGCCAATCAGGGTAAATGCTGCCCAATCTTGCGGAGTTGGGTGCATCTTCATTGTCATCAGCATCGCTTGCCGCAAAGCTTGAGCTTTATTCGGGTTTTTCTGTAACTGGCGATAGAATTCTGCCATTAATTCCGCTGTCGGCTCATCGGGCACTAACCACAGAGAAACGATAATAGTGGAAACACCAGCACTAATTAAAGCACGAGATAACCCAAGCACGCCATCGCCTGTGATGTTTCCTCTGCCAGTATTGCAAGCACTTAATACCACTAATTCAGCATTTAATTTTAAATCCAAGATTTCGCTCGAAGTCAGCAATCCGTCATCATTTCCTGATGGCGCAAGGGCGATCGCTCCCGGTAAATCTCGCCTCTTCACTTCATTGAGTAATCCGTGAGTTGCCAGATGAATAATCCGGGCTTTTAGCATCTGTTGAACAATCGATGCTTTAGTCGCTTGAGAGCCTGTAATCGGTTTAGTCTTCAGAAGTTGGGCAATTATAATTGCTTCCCGTTCGCTGCCCGGTAAGGGCTCTAATTGGTGCGGCGGAGTGCCAATTTTGGGCATAATTGGATTGCCTACAACTAAGTTATTCTGGAGAGAAAGTTGTCGGACTTTTTGCCGTGATTGGTGGGTAAACTGCAAAATTTGAATGGCGGGAGCGGTGAGGATGGTATGTTTTTCAATCAGATATTGACCTGTCGGATCTTGTAAGGCGACAAAGGGAACTAAAAACAGAGATTGATGGGGAATGAAGATGATAGGAGCATTCGGGTCAGTAGGTAAAAGATCGGCAATGGGTTGAATCAGTAGTTGATAACTTTGCTGTAATTTGGGGTAGATTATGCGAGAATTAGCAGGGGTAGAAGCAGGGGGATTAGCTGTTTGTTTATTGGCAATGTCCCCCGCCGATACACCCAGAGCATCGCGAGTGCCGCGAATCACCTCAGCTAAGGCGGTATGTTGCTCATTTAATCCTCTCGTCCCCAAAGCAGCAGATACTCTTGTCTGTTCGGTGGCTTCGCGTAGATTGACGTTAAGAGATTTGAGGTCAACGGAGCGAAAGGTAATTTCACCAGTCGGCTTGATGACCCAAATATAAAGGGCTTCATTCCAAATAGTTGAATACTCGACAAGGGTAGCGTTTTGCTCTTTAGCAATTTGTTGAATTTGCTGGATATTGGGGGGGTTGATAGTAGTTTGGGCAGATGCAGATGGGGCTTGGCGAGATGCCAATAACTCCACAAAAGCTCTGGCTCTACCCCGTTCGGCAATTTCTAAAGCCTCATTAGTTTTTTTCTGAGCAATGAAGACTTTTTGTAAAATGACGTAGGGGTTAGTTTGGGTTTCAAAGATTGACACTTTATTGGCATCGTCTAATCCAGCACGGAGAGATTCTGAAACTTTAATACTATCAAGTAGCGTTGTCTCGGCTGCTGGGAGATTGCCCGATTTGTAAAGAGCAAGTCCCAGATTTCCTAAAGCTATCCCCTCGCTTGGGCGGTCTTTAATTTCCCGGGCGATCGCCAACGACTGCTGTTCGTACTCAATCGCTTTGGCGTAGTCGCCGAGTTCAGAGTAAGCAATTCCCAGACTTCTCAAAGCTCTCCCCTCGCTTTGGCGGTCTTTAATTTCCCGGGCGATCGCCAACGACTGCTGAGTGTACTCTATCGCTTTGGCGTAGTCGCCGAGGGTATAGTAAGCATTTCCCAGATTTCCCAAAGCTTTCCCCTCGCTTTGGCGGCCTTTTATTTCTCGGGCGATCGCCAACCACTGCTGTTCGTACTCAATCGCTTTGGCGTAGTCGCCGAGGGAATAGTAAGCATTTCCCAGACTTCCCACAGCTTTCCCCTCGCTTGGGCGGTCTTTAATTTCTCGGGCGATCGCCAAATACTGCTGAGCGTACTCAATCGCTTTGGCGTAGTCGCCGAGGGAATAGTAAGCATTTCCCAGACTTCCCAAAGCGGCCCCCTCGCTTTGGCGGTCTTTAATTTCTCGGGCGATCGCCAAATACTGCTGAGCGTACTCAATCGCTTTGGCGTAGTCGCCGAGGGAATAGTAAGCA
>NZ_JAUBOS010000002.1:0-141013 GCF_036700365.1 Microcoleus sp. w2-18bC1 | reverse complement strand
ATCGCTTTGGCGTAGTCGCCGAGGGAATAGTAAGCAAGTCCCAGATTTCCCAAAGCTTTCCCCTCGCTTTGGCTGTCTTTAATTTCTCGGGCGATCGCCAACCACTGCTGAGTGTACTCTATCGCTTTGGCGTAGTCGCCGAGGGAATAGTAAGCAAGTCCCAGATTTCCCAAAGCTTTCCCCTCGCTTTGGCTGTCTTTAATTTCTCGGGCGATCGCCAACCACTGCTGAGTGTACTCTATCGCTTTGGCGTAGTCGCCGAGGGAAAGGTAAGCAATTCCCAGACTTCCCAAAGCGGCCCCCTCGCTTTGGCGGTCTTTTAGTTCCCTATAAATTATTAGTGCCTGTTGCCAAGACTGTAAAGCGGCTTGAAATTGACTAATCTGATACTGCTGAAGCCCTTGATTGAAAAGTCGTTCTGCTTCCGCTTTACGCTGAGCTTGGGTTTGAGCCAAGGCCTGAGAATTGATGATTTTAAATTGAGAGTTAGGGATAAACCGAAACTCACCTATAGTCAGCGCCGCTAAGATTGAGCTCAGTCCCGACAATCCTATTTTTTGCAGTTTCATAACTTTTGACAGGCCTCTGGTTTGAATATCCGCTTGACAAATCAAGATATTGCTAATGCGATTTGCACGACGCGGTTCTGTTGACTGTTGACTGTTGACTGTTGACTGTTGATAGTTGGTAGCGACCTCTACTTGGAAGGAAGAGGATTGGAGTAATGAATAGTCTTCTTTTAATTTCTTCCGATCAGGGTTCCGGCTTTAAACCAATTCTTTCTGGTAACAGTAACGCGAATGCTGGGAAAATTGCACCCGCAAGGGTTAATCGTTCGAGATCGATCTCGGCATTTAATTCTTAACAAAGGTGTTTTTGCGTCCGCCTCGGATTTGTTTGGCTGCAACCCTCCAGCAGTATAACAACCGACAGCCATTTGCATCTACATAATGCTGTCTAATATTAAAGCCCAAATCGAATTGCATGAGAATTGTCTGTCTTGATTTTCCTCCCCCTATCTACAGCAACACATTTGTAGCCGGAAAAGATATCATTAAGCGGTGCATCTATTTAGGACAAAACTTAATGGCTAACTCAACTCCAGAAACACCGCAACCAGACAAAAAAGAATTAGCTAACATCACAGCTAAACCTCAAGAACAACAAGAAGAACCGCCAAATAAGGGTGACGGGCGGAAATAGTCGATCGACATTCATCTCCCACGATATAAATCTCGAATTGCCTTAATATCGCCGACTTCTTTTTTTCTCAAAATCAGTGTTCTTCCCTACAATACCGGTTCCTATAAATTGGTATTCTGCCAGTAGTTTTTAGGTAATAAACAAACCCGATTTTTGCCAAAAACCGGGTTAGTTTGCTATTGACAAATTATTCCGTTTGTGTAGTGGGGTTTTTCGATCGCAAGTTCGGCTTTCCCGGCTTTCCACGGAGGCCGTTTAAAGAAACCACATCAGCCTCAGAACTCTCCCTCGCCACCCGAATCAGCAACCCCGACAACAACAAACTTGCCAACATCGAAGAGCCCCCATAACTAAAAAACGGCAGCGGCAAACCCGTAGTCGGCAAAACCCCCGTCGCCACCCCAATATTCAGCAGCGACTGTCCCACCATCACCACCATCACCCCAATCGCCACCAACTGACTCTCAATATTTCGAGCCTTCATCGCTACCCTCAAAGCCACAGTAGAGTAGGCCGCTAACATCAGCAATAGCGAGAAACCTCCCACCAAACCAAACTCCTCAGCAAACACAGCAAAAATAAAATCGCTGTACTGAATCGGCAAATAAAATAACTTTTGCTGCGACATCCCCAAACCCACACCCCAAATGCCCCCTGAACCGACAGCCAGGAGACTTTGAATCAACTGATAGCCGTCTTGCATCGGATCAGCCCAAGGATTGAGGAAAGACATAATCCGGCGGCGCTGATATTCCCTCAAACTAATACTTAAAACGGCTAAAAGCATTCCCCCCATAGCCGTTGCGCCCAACTGCAAGTAAGGCAATCCCGCCGCCAAAGCCACCAACCACAAAGTCATCCCGCACAAAGCCGTGGTACTTAAGTTCGGTTGCAACAAAATTCCCAAAAGCATTGCGCCGAAAATTAACAGCCAAGTTAAGCGAACTTTATTCGTCAACCGGGACCAGTTGCCGAAAATGCGGGCACTTTGGAGAACAAAAAACGGCTTGATCAATTCAGAAGGTTGAATAATCGGAACCGGGCCCAGAGATATCCAGCGAGTCGCCCCGTTGATTGTGGTTCCTACCCCCGGAACCAAGGTCAGCCACAGCAATCCCAGCAGCAACAAAACGCCTACCTGAGATGTTTTCAGCAGGTAGCGTAGGGGGGAGTATACCATCAAGTTAAAGCCGGCCAGCCCGATCGCCACTGCGATTAGCTGTCGTTTAAAATAATAAAGGCCGTCTCCAAATTCATAATTTGCAATGGGATAGGAAGCCGAAAACAATGCTGTCAGCCCGACAAACAGCCACAGAAAAGTCAGCCACCTCAGCCACCGGGCCTCAGCGGCCCATTGAGAGGCGCTGGGGTCAAAAAAGGGAATCAAGCGTCGAATGTCATTAGCCATATGATTTTAGAATGATCTCAATAAACTCTAACAAAGATGGCTAAAGTACCAGATTGGTTAATTTACGCATTAATCTGTTCGCTATTATATGGTTTGTGGGGATTTTTTGGCAATTTAGCAACTAAATATATTGACTACAAAACTGCTTTTGTTTATGAAGCAATTGGCGCTATTTTAACTACTTTATTTATTATTATCCAAACTAATAATTTTAGTTTTGAGGGAGATGTTAGGGGGATTTTGTTTGCCATGTTAGTTGGCGTTTGTGGCACTGTGGCATCATTAGTATTTTTTATAGCCCTTGGCAAAGGTGAAGTTGCCAATGTAGTGAGTGTTACGTCTATCTACCCGCTGATTACTATATTATTATCGACTTTATTCTTAAAAGAGGCTATTACATTACCACAAATGCTTGCTGTTTTGTTAGCGATAATCGCAGTTATACTTTCTGCTTATTGAAATATTTGTCAATGATGAGATTAAAAACGCTGGACATTATTCCTTATGCTATAACTATAACAAACAAAAAAGAGGTCGATCGCGACCTCTTACCCCTCTACTAATCCAGCTTCGGCTCTTAAAGTAAACCTGTATTAGCACCGGGCTTACCCGTAGCCAGTTGCACTTTAATAATTCTGCCGCCCATTTTCATAATTCTTTGCTGTTCCCGGAACCAGTTGTCGTAAGGAACGAGCTTAGTAAAATAGGTATTTTGCAATTCGCGCTGAGTGCGGATGCGAGTTTGACTTGGGACGCAAGCAGTCACCTTAAACATTCTCATGGGAAACTAACTCCTGAGTAGGTTTACAGATTATTAGATGGATTTTTTAAAGATTGAAGGCAGGGAGTTAGGAGTCAAAACTAGCTCGTTAAAACTCGTCGGGCTTTCTCGGCAAGCCTTTGACGGTCTAGCAATCACTCTCAACTTCCCTGACCTCTTTTCAAAGTCAAAGGTAACAAGTCCAAAGTAAAAAGTAAAAAGTTAAAAGAGGCAAGAAATAAATCTTCTTCCTTCTTCCGACTTCCATCGGACTGAAATCTGTTACATCTGTTACATTCGTTACATCCGTTACAGAATCCGTTGCCGAACTTCCTTCTTCCTTCTTTCTTCTTCCTGAGTCTTAGCTCAAGCCAGAGCAGATGTAGTCGAAATAGACGCCCATTTCTTTACCAGCGTCAGAACCGACCAAACCGGCGGTGACTTCTTTCATTGCTTGGATTGCTTGTACGGTAGAACCGATGGGCACGCCCAAGGAGTTGTAGGTTTCTTTCAAACCGTTGAGCACGCGCTCATCGAGGATGGAAGGGTCGCCAGCTAGCATAGCGTAGGTGGCATAGCGGAGGTAGTAGTCCAAGTCGCGGATGCAAGCTGCATAACGACGAGTGGTGTACATATTGCCGCCGGGACGAGTTACGTCAGAGTACAACAGAGACTTAGCAACTGCTTCTTTGACGATTGTGGCTGCATTAGCGCTGATGGCTGTAGCGGCGCGGACGCGCAGTTCGCCAGAAGCAAAGTAGTTCTTGAGCTTGTCTAGAGCGCTGATGTCCAGGTACTTACCTTGAACGTCAGAGGAATTGATAACGGCGGTAATTGCGTCTTGCATGGTTGTCTTGTTTCCTAGAAAGTGGCTGAGTCAGTCCAATTTTGGAGCTAGAATTTGGAATTTGGGATGTGGGATTTAAGATTTTTAAGTGGCTGGTTATTTGCAAAAGCTTTTAACTTGTTGCCGGCAACCCCCAATTTTTCAATCTAAAATCGAAAACCTAAAATCAAAATTCCTTACTGCATCGCACCGATAACGTAGTCGAAGTAAGAGGAAGCTTCGGAAGCATCTTCTCCAGACAGCAGCGAGCTTGCTGCATTTTTCATAGCGCGAACGCCTTCGGCGACGGCTTCAATCGGGGTGCCGAGAGATTTGTACATTTCGCGGACGCCGACAATACCGATTTCTTCGATCGGAGTAATGTCGCCAGCTACGATTCCGTAGGTAATCAAACGCAGGTAGTAGTCCATGTCGCGCAAGCAAGTTGCGGTCATTTCTTCGCCGTAAGCGTTGCCGCCGGGAGAAACAATATCAGGGCGCTTTTGGAAAAGTTGGTCGCCTGCTTGCTTGACGATGCGTTCGCGGGATTCGCTCAAAATTTGGGCGATGCGGACGCGGCGTTCACCAGAGGTGACGAAGCTTTTGATCCGATCTAATTCACCTGGGCTCAAGTAGCGAGCTTCGGCGTCTGCGTTGACGATTGATTTGGTGACGATACTCATCTTGTGTGTACCCGCTGGATATTTTGCTATATGAACTGCTCTGCGCTGAGCTAGCGAAAGCGGGCGCTTGTGTCCCGTATCTTTCCTGCTCAGGCAGGAGCTTTGACGGGGAAGGCTGGACTTTCCACACTCAGCAACTGTTGAAGTTGTTGGCGGTTGACTGCCTTCGGTGCTTAACGGCGCTTGTTCTTCACGCCGGTGCGGTTGTGAGTGCTCGCACTAAGCCTGTCGCTTACAATACCATAAATGACTGATGCGATCTTTAATTTATGATAAAGATTGCAGCAGGCCACTTAGTGGCGATCGAGTGACTATCGGGCAGTTAGTAAGGATATTGCTTCTCTGACACAACTACCTCTCGCAAGTATTTTGAGGCATTATGTTCACATTCTGAGTGTTACTGTAATAGTTTGTAACATTCCTTTTCATATTGGGGCCCTCGCTTGGGTGTTCTCCGTTAAAATTTCATAGTTAAAAAATTGCTAAAATTATCTGGCAACAAGGGTTACAGGCGATCGAGCATTGAGCGGGAATTGTGACGGGCGAGGGCGCGAGGTTCAAAGGCTTGGATCTGAGAGGGAGGGAAGCGGGAGATGGGGGGAGACAGCGGGGAGACAGGGGGAGATTTGCGATCGTCTCACATCTTGCACCATTCTGAATAAGTCTTGGACGGGCGGGATCTCTTGCCCAAGGCGTGTCAACTTAAGGTAAAACCGATAGTCCGTCAGGGGTTGAAACCCCTGGCGGGCTCCCGGGTGAGCGGGAGGACTGGCGGACTAAAAGCTTAAGTTGACACCAATGCTTCCTGCCCAACCCCTACTACTCATAAGAAAACTCAACTCTTTGTGTTTGTGGAACAGGCCGGAAAGCCTGTTCTCGATCGCGATGCCAGATATAAGATCATCGGAAATCCTAAGTTTCGAGCTTGTAGCTAGATTGGACTCTCACTTTAAATCTGGTGCGCCGTGAAAAGACATCTATCAGCCCTTAAAAAAGCTTTGCAGTTTGGGATTAGCGGTGCAGTCGGCGGTTTCGTCGGCAATCTAATCACCGAACCTTTCATGCAGCGACTCCCTGGTTCGGAATCTTTTTTTGACAGTGTATTGTCTACAGGTCGCTGGTTTGGATTGGTAGGCGGTGGTATTGCTACGGCTATCATGTTCGGCTATTATTACTATATCAAAGGCAAGCCTCAAATAAAACAGGCTTTAAAAAATGGCGGATTGTTTGGTTTAATGGCAGGAGCGATTTCTGGGGCGATCGCCGAAGGTATTTATAGCGGGATTGGCAACGGAGACAACGAATTATTACGAGTAATTTGCTGGGGAATAGCTGGCAGTTTGTTAGGACTGGGACTTGCACAGCGGATTCCTAATTTGGGAGCGCTTCGCGGCACGGGAGGTGGCGGTGTTGGAGGAGTTTTGGGCGGCTGTTTGTTTATTCTGTTTGCTTACAATCTATCCGGTACAGCAGGCCGTTTAGCTGGCTGTGCTGCGATCGGTTTTTGGATTGGCATTATGCTAGTTGTAGCCGAAACTTTGTTCAACAAAGCTTGGCTGGTAATTAGTTACGATACCGGAGCAAATCGCACTCTCACTCTGGGTTCCGAACCGGTGACTTTTGGTAGTGATGAAAATTTGTCTATTATCTGCATTCCTAATGTTTCACCCTTGGCAATGCGGTTTCAATTAGAAGCAGGTCAAATTGTTTGCGAGAATGTTGATAGCGGGGCGGTGAGTTATTTGCGATCGGGCGACCAAAAGAGAATCGGCAACTGTACAATTACAGTAGGAAACTCTGACTTGCCAGCCCCAACATGGGCAAATATTCCGCCTACCTTTATATCAGATCAGCCCGCAGTAAATTCTTTGACCAGCGGTCAAGTTTCTCTCAAATTAGGCAGTCGAGTTATTCCTCTGAGTGCGGGAACTCAACTATTCACTTCTGACATACCGAGTTTAACAGCCGCAGCATCTAACGGTCTTGTAGCTATAGTCACTTCTCGATCGAGAAACGAGCTTTCGTTAGGATTGACCAATTTGTGCGATCGCGCTTGGTGGGCTACAGACATTCAAGGCGATATAAAAATGGTAGAACCTGAAAGTACGCTAACTTTGGCGTTGGGAACTCAAATCGAATTCGGTGAAATTGACGGCGAAATTGTGTAAGTAAGTAGGTACAAACTTATCGAATAACATCATTTACAATCAGCCTTTCCTGGGCGGGCAGGATGCCCAACCCCTACTCCCCACAAGAAAATTTAGTCGGTGTGGAACGGGCATCTTGACCCTTCTTAAGGGGATCTCCCGCCCAACCCCTACTCCCCACAATAAAATTGCCTGTTTGTGGAACTGGCATCTTGCCCGTTCTTAACAATAATTCAAGCAGAACTGCTGCTAACTCCATTAATTACAGCCGCACCAATCAGATGAGCCAAACGCAAAGCTTCTGGAACTTTACCAGTGTCTGTCAAACGCTGGAGAACCCTCGCTATTACTTCCGGTTGTTCGCCACAAACTTGAAAAAAGAAAGGTTCAAAAGCGTGAATTATCCCAGCGCGACGCAACAATTCTAAACGGTATTGCGACTCTGGTAAATGGCGGAGGGCTTTTTCAACAGCAGCTAAATCTGGTTGGCGGCGCATGACAGCAACGCAAGGAATTTGCAGCCGCGATGCTAACTCAGGAAGGTCAATAATATTGAAGCCTCCGAAAGCAATTCCGTCTAGCAAAACCAGATGCAATTGCGGCAGAAATTTGCCTCCGAGGAGTAGCCCAGAAATAGCATCCGTGGCATCTAATCCGTCTGGGAGGACTTGTCCCCAAACCATTCCTTCAAATCTAGTTCCCCCACAGACTATGCCCGCGATCGACACCAGACTGCCACTTCTACGAGAAAACGGAGCATCGTCAAAGCCAATAACCTTAATTGTGCGATCGAGCCTCAGCAAATCTGCCAGTTTCAACTTGGGGAATTCCGTAAGCTAAAGTTTTTGACATTAATTTGACTTCTAGATATAGTATCATATACGTTAAAGACCTCATTACTAAAAATATTTTAGACAATTGGTAAAAAAATACGTAGCAGCGATCGACCAAGGAACTACCAGCACCAGATTTATCGTATTCGATCGCCTGGGACAGATAATTTGTCGCAACCAACAAGAACACCAGCAAATATATCCGCAGCCAGGATGGGTTGAACACAATCCCGATGAAATTTGGCAGCGCACCCAAAGCGTGATTAAAAATGCCCTCGAAATTGGCAATATTGACCCGGAAGATATTGCTGCACTCGGTATTACCAACCAGCGCGAAACTACAATTGTTTGGGACAGAAAAACTGGCAAACCTTACGGTAATGCGATTGTTTGGCAAGATACCCGCACTCGCTTTATTTGCGATCAATTAGCTGAAATTGAGGGCAAAGATAGATTTCAAAAACGATGCGGTTTGCCGCTGACAACTTATTTCAGCGGGCCGAAAATTAAGTGGATGCTGGACAATATTCCAGGATTGCGGGAAGCGGCAAATCAAGGGGATGCGATTTTTGGCAATGTCGATACTTTTCTGATTTGGCACCTGACGGGCGGCGCGCACATTACCGATGTTACCAACGCCAGCCGCACGATGCTGATGGATTTGCAAACCCTCGATTGGGATGCCGAAACTTTGGAAATAATGGCAATTCCCCGCCAGATGCTGCCAGAAATTCGCCCTTCGAGTCAAGTTTTTGGAACTGCAAAAGGATTGCTTGCAGGTGTTCCAATTGCTGCTGCTTTGGGGGATCAGCAAGCCGCTCTCGTCGGGCAAACTTGTTTCAGTCCGGGGGAGGCGAAAAATACTTACGGTACGGGCTGTTTTATGCTGCTGAATACCGGTGAGGCGATCGTCCCCTCAAAAAACGGGTTACTAACAACAGTCGCCTACAAGATGGGGGAATCGCCCGCTGTGTATGCTTTGGAAGGCAGTATTGCGCTTGCCGGGGCTTTAGTGCAGTGGCTGCGGGACAATTTGGGTATCATCAACACATCTGCAGAAGTAGAAACATTAGCAAATACAGTTGAAGATAGCGGCGGAGTTTACGTTGTCCCGGCGTTTTCTGGACTCTACGCACCCTATTGGAAAGACAGCGCCAGGGGAGTAATTGCAGGTTTAACTCGCTACGTGACTAAGGCACACATTGCCCGCGCCGCATTGGAAGCTACAGCGTGGCAAACGCGAGAAGTATTGGAGGCGATGAATCAGGATTCTGCTGTGCAGCTTTTGTCTTTAAAAGTAGACGGAGGTATGGTGGTAAATCACACGCTGATGCAGTTTCAGAGCGATGTTTTGGGAGTGCCTGTGATGCGGCCTGTGGTAGCAGAAACTTCTGCACTCGGTGTGGCTTATGCGGCCGGTTTGGCGGTGGGTTTTTGGAGTCAGCTAGCCGAATTGCGGGACAATTGGGCGGTGGATTGTACTTGGGAACCGAAAATGCCGATCGCACTTCGCGAGCAAAAATATCGCTTTTGGAAAAAAGCAGTTTCCCGCACCTTCGATTGGGAAGAATGAATCGCTGAGTTAAGTCCAAAATGCGTATTTAGTGATATCATTAAACCCAGCACTATTTTTTACCTGGCCAATAAATGATTTCGCTAAAGAACTTAAAAAATTTTCTCACCGCCTTTCTATTGATACTGACACTGGCATTTGTAGAAATCGCTACTAATTCCCAAATGGCGATCGCAGATACAGCTACAAATACCACAACCGCAGCCGAAGTATTCAGCACCAACTGTGCAGGCTGTCACATCAACGGTGGCAACATTATCAGGCGCGGCAAAAACTTGAAACAAAAAGCTTTAAAAAAATACGGCATGGATTCCATCGCCAACATTTCCAACTTAGTAACCAACGGCAAAGGTATTATGCCCGCTTACAAAGATCGTTTGTCAGAAAAACAAATTATCGATGTTTCAGCTTACGTACTCTCCCAAGCTGAAACCGATTGGAAATAAACCAGATTATGTACATGGTAAGACCAGGTTTAGCGCCTAACTTCAGGAAACCAAGCCGAGGTATAATGTAAGGGCTGGTTTAGCGCGTAACTTGGTCATCGATGAATAATCTTTATACAAAACCTGCCTGCTTCTTGTCTTTTATTGTTCATCCCTTAATCATCTCAATACAAACCTGTCCTTTTTTCGGTTTTTTGCTAAGAAAGTGTAAATTATTGGAGGTATTGCAAGTTGAAAAAATATTATTGTTGGCGTAAAACTTTAACTATTATTAGCTTGTGCTTTTATCTAATTTTAGCGGTTAGCCCGCCCGCTTTCGCCTCGATTCACAAATATCCAGAAACTGCTGAGACAGTAATGTTCCGATCCGTACAAAGCCTGCGCGATACAGACGATAAAGCATGGCAAGTTGTTTTGTACAAGCGAGTAAAGTCGGGAGTAGTAAAGTCTTTAAATCTGAGAGTGGTAGGATTTCCGGGAACAGAATTGCAGCACCCGGTTCCGCTGAAAGTGGCGGCGGGCAAGCGGGAAATGGGCAAGGCTAATGATATTTGGAACGAGTCGGGTTTGCCAATTAATGTCGGAGAATACGATTTTAAATCAATAATTGCACAATTGGAAAGCAATCAACCTTTGCTGTTGAGTTTGCCCGTGAAAAATCAAAAAGAAACAGAATTGCTGGTTCCTCCTTTTGCTGTGAGACAATGGCGGCTTTTGTCTGACAAAAACTAAAGATACCAATTTAAGCGCACTCTACATTTAAAAGCCATACAATTTCCCATGTCACAAATCGCTATGTTTAAATATGCCTTAAGGTAGATTTAACGTATTTGAAGAATAATTTGGTCTGGCAAAAACTAAAGATACCAATTTAATAGCACTCTACATTTAAAATCGCTACGATTTCATCAATGTATCAAAAATAACTTTATTTACATAGACCTTAAGGTAGATTTAACCTATTTTAAGGGTAATTATGAAACAAACTAAAAGCTGAGTTAGTCGAGTGACAAAACTTCAGTGTTTTAACGTAGGTGTATTCAGGGTAAATCTACTATGACTTTAATCAGTAAAATTGTCCGCAAAGCTTTGGCAACAGGTTACTTAACGGTTGAGGCAGAAGAACAGTTGCGACAGCAGTTGCAGATGACTAAGTACGGTTTAGAAGATTTTGAGGCTTTTATTAATTTGCAAAAAGAGGTGATGGAGGGTAGGGTGAAACAGCAAGCTTTGGAATTGTTACGATCGCGCAAATGTTCTGCGACGGCTTGAATCCCGTTCGATCGACCTTTTGGATCAAGGGGATAAAAAAGTTACAGCATCTTCTATTTTTATCCCTAACAGGGCTTACGCATGTAAGACCGAAGGAAGAAACCGGGTTTTTTACCTAATCTCTGGCTGAAAACGAAGAATTTTCGTAAAAACACCCGGTTTCTGACCACCGGTGCGTAAATCCTAGCTAATTAGAAATTTCCGGCGCGATAGAACTTGACAAAACTACAACAATCCGCAATAGTAGTAGATTGTCTGTCTAAATCCGGCTCGGATCAGGTTAAGACATTCCAAAAGCTGGAGAGCAGTCAGCAGTCAAAAGTCCACAACGACCAATGACCAATGACTCATCAGCTACCTGTACGGCAATCTCAACAACCATCCCATGACTTACGCAATCATTGAAACCGGCGGCAAACAATTTCGGGTAGAACCAGGCCGCTTCTACGACATCGAACTGCTTCACGTCGAAGCTGAATCCAAAGTCACCATAGACAAAGTATTTCTGATCCAGCACGAAGGCGAGGTTCATATCGGCCAGCCTCTACTAGAAAATGCCACTGTAGAAGGAACGGTTCTCCGGCATTTCCGGGGCCGCAAAGTCCTCGTCTACAAGATGAAGCCGAAAAAGAAAACTCGGAAGAAAAAAGGGCACCGTCAAGAAACAACTCGCTTTATGATTGACTCGATTAGCGTCAACGGTACAGTCTTGGCCGCCAGAGACTTAACTGCAGCAGTTGTTGAAACCCCCCAAACCGCCGAAACTGATTCAGAATAAAAAATAGTAAATACAGTTGAGGATATTATGGCCCACAAGAAAGGTACAGGCAGTACACGTAACGGACGCGACTCTAATTCTCAGCGTCTGGGTGTCAAAAAGTACGGCGGTCAAGTTGTCAAAGCTGGCAACATTTTGATCCGTCAACGCGGCACTAAAGTTCACCCTGGTAATAATGTTGGTATCGGCAGAGATGATACTCTGTTTGCCATGATTGACGGTGTGGTGACTTTTGAAAGAAAAGGCAAAACTCGCAAGAAAGTCAGCATTTATCCTGTTGTAGCAGCACCTGTGGCTGAGCCCGTGGCGGAAGCTGTCGCAGTTTAATTGCGATATTTTGGGGCGTTGCTTAAGTCTCTTTTGTTTGTCTCAAAGTCTCGATCCCCCCTAGCCCCCCTTAATAAGGGGGGGACAAGATTTTTCTTAAAGTCCCTCTTAATTAATGGGATTTAGGGGGACAAGATTCTTCTCAAAGTCCCTCTTAATTAACGGGATTTAGAGAGACAATATTCTTCTCAAAGTCCCCCTTATTAAGGGGGACTTAGGGGGACAAGATTCTTCTCAAAGTCCCCCTTATTAAGGGGGATTTAGGGGGATCTAGACTTGACTGGAAGCGACAGTCCTAGGTTCTGTCAATTGGTGAAAATTTAAGGCTTAATTTGTCACCAATTTGTGGCTAGCCTCCTCCGACAATTGTGACAACTTCTAAAATGTCGCCCTCTTGCATCTGTGTAGTTTCCCAAAATTGTTTGTGCAGAATTTCGCCGTTGTACTCCACAGCCACCAAGCGCGGGTTTAATCCCAATTGTTCTAGTAATTTTGGTAACGGTGTGTCGATCGCACAATTGCGGGTTTCTCCGTTAACTTGCAGCGCAATTTGATTTATCATAAGTAAAATATCAGTTTTCAGGGCGGGTTTTGTAACAAAATTATATTTTATGCACAGATTTCCTGTGCTAAACCCGCCCTACGAATCGCAAATAAACCTAGCTTTTCCCGTGCAAAGCTTTCTGAGCTTTCAGATTCTGCATCCGAATCAACTGCGAGATGAAAAACTGCGTAACTAAAGTAGGCTGTTCTGCTTCCATAATTGCGCGTACTATGGCAACCCTTTGAGCTCCGGCATTCAATACTTCATCGAGGTTGTTGATATCAATTCCGCCGATCGCAAACCACGGAATCGGCGACTTAGTAGCAGCATACCGCACATAGTCCAAACCCGCCGCCTGTTTATCAGGTTTAGTAGGAGTGGAGTAAACCGGCCCAACTCCAATATAGTCTGCTCCCTCTTCAATAGCTCGCTGCATTTCCTCGCCATTCGTAGTAGAACGACCGATGATTCGTCCCGGGCCGAGCAACTTGCGCGCTTCCGCCACAGGCCAATCTCCCTGCCCTAAATGTACGCCGTCGGCATCCGCTGCGATCGCCAAATCCACGCGATCGTTCACAATCAGCAAAGCATCATAGCGGTGACAAAGTTCGCAAAGCTGGCGCGCATTAGCCAGCTTTACCCCGTCGTCTGAGGTTTTGTCGCGGTACTGCACCAAAGTCAGTCCGCCTTGCAAAGCAGCTTCCACAACTCCCAACAAGTTGTCTCTCGGCGAAGTTACGAGGTATAACTGCGATCGAAGTAACTGCTGGTAGCGCCGGTAAGCCAGCAAATTGCTTTCGAGAGTATAAACCCGATAGCGCATCTGCTTAAAAGCCGCGCCCATATTCCGATCGTAAATTTTGCCATACTCTTCGAGTACCCGCAAAGCTTCTTCCACCCGACAGAAATTCGCCTCCAGTAGCTGCTGAATGCTCGAACGCTGCTCTTCCTGCGGGTGAGTCAACTCCGTACCCGGATCAGCAGGCGTATCCCTAGCACTGCGAAGTTCTGCGACGTGCCAAGCAGCCAATTCTTGACGCAGTTGCTTGCACTCGCCAGCTAAATCGGCGTTGTTGAGACCAAACCTGCACCATTCTTCAATAATTCTCAACCCTTCGCGCGATCGATCTAAATTTGCATCTAAAATCCGGCAGAGGGCTGGCTGTGCCGGTAAAGTTCTGTTTTGTTTGTCGGTCATTCACAACCACCCTAATTATAATTAATCTTACCAATCAACCCGCTATATTCTCCCACGCCGTCAAGATTGTGGCAAAGCAGGCGGCTTAATTTTGGCATAAACAGATGTAAATTCGACAATAATTTTTTAAGTTTTATTGAATTTGATGAAAACAAAGCATAATAGATCAAACTTGATAAGAGTGGAATCGTTAAACTGCATACCACACTTCGGAGGAGAGCCGTGAGGTTAGCAGAACAACACAAAAGATTAACGGCAGAAAACCCCAGCAGGCGGGTGAAATCAAAGTTCGATCGCAAAAACCCGACACCGAAATCGGGAAGCGGAACTCGGATCGCAAATCAGTGGGGTTTATTTATGCTCCTAAATTCTCAATATAGCGAGTGCAAAGAAAAGCGATCGCAAAAATTTTGTTTGAGTTCTTGCCTTCTACTCGTCTTTGCGATGACCGCCCTTTGCAACCATCAACCGTCAGTTATCGCTGCCGGGATACCGGGAGTGCAGCTACTTTCTCAGACGCTGCAGAGCGACATCAACATACTCTACGTCAGCTCGATCGGGGGCAGCGACACGGGGGGCAACGGCAGCGATCAAGCTCCGTTTAAAACCCTTACCTACGCCTTAAGCGTGGCCCCGCCCAAAACAGCGATTTTGCTAGCGCCCGGTACTTACAGCGAGCAAACCGGCGAAAAATTTCCATTAATGCTCAGGCCCAGCGTGACAGTTCAGGGAAATCCCAACACTCGCGGTCAGAATATTGTCATCAAAGGCGGAGGATACTTTATCAGTCCGACTTCGGCGGGTCAAAATATCGCGATTTTAGGCGCAGATGGGGCGGGACTCAGCGGGGTGACGGTGACGAATACCAACTATCGCGGTTACGCTTTGTGGATCGAATCGAGTTCTCCGACAGTTGTTAACAATACTTTTTCTGGGAGCACTCACGACGGCATTTCGGTAGTGGGTACATCCAGGCCGACGATTGGCGGGAATGTTTTCTCGAAAAATGGAGCTAACGGCATTACTATTTTTGGCAGTTCCCAGCCGGAAGTTCGAGATAATGTGTTTGAAAACACCGGATTTGGGGTGAATGTAGCGCAGAACGCTTCGCCTCTGCTGATCGGCAACAAAATTACTCGCAATAAGGACGGCGTGGTGGTGCAAGCTAATGCTAGACCTGTGCTGCGTAACAATTATATCGAGAGTAATCGCCGGGACGGAATTGTGGCGATCGCGAGCTCTCTGCCCGATTTGGGAACTGCCGCCGAACCGGGGGGCAATGTCATTCGCAACAACGGTCAGTACGATGTCAACAATGCGGCAAAAGGTCAAGTAATCCCAGCTTACGGCAATCAATTGTCGAGCAGCCGGACGACGGGATCGGTTGATGTGGCGGGAACTTTGACACCGCCGCCAATGGGGGGAAGTGCTTTGCAGCTAACGGCCGATCGACCTCCCAGCATCGGTGGTCCAGACACTTCTCTCCCGGCTTACACTCCCGGCCGGCTAATTCCCAGAGTTGAAAGAGCGCCACTTCCCCCGCCTGCGCCCGTTTCAATGCGATCTGTGCAAAATCGACCCGCACCGCCAAGCGCTCAGTTGCGACAAGAACTTTCTCCGAGGAATGCCGCTGCTTCATCGGTAGCCCAAGGGGCGATCGCAATTCCTGTGCCCGATCCGAATTATCGATCAGTTTCGGAAATTTCGGTACAGCAACCAATTATTCCTCCCAATTTTGATAGTTCGAGTTCGGTTTCTTCCGAGGGTAGATTGCCGGTTCCGGGCCGCAACATTCCGATCGGAAGGGGCGGCTATGTACCTGCACCTTTAGGGGGTAATTCTTTGCCCGATGCCGCGGATAATTCGCCGTCATTCGATCGAGCCAGAGCTTTGGGTTTCCGGTATCGAGTTGTGGTGGATACCGACAGTTGGCGCGATCGACAAAAAATGCAATCCCTCGTTCCCGGTGCTTTTCGCTCTTTTTCCAGCGGACGACCGGTGATGCAAGCCGGTGCTTTTCGGGAACTAGAAAAAGCTGAGGAATTGCTACAAATGCTCAGCGCTAACGGTTTGAATGCTCAAATTGAGGAGATTAAATGAAATGGTCAGTAGTCAGTAGTCAGTAGTCAGTAGTCATTAGACCTCTTTCAAAAATAACTAGGAGGGGCAAGATGCCCGTTCCAAAATTTTATTAAAAGGACTTTTGCAAGAGGTCTATTACTTTGTTAACTGTTAACTGTCAACTGTCAACTATCAACTGTCAACTGTCAACTATCAACTATCAACTGTCAACTATCAAAAATTTTAGGGCCTAGCATATCGGATGCCAGACCCTAAAAAGTTTGTAAATTCAGTTGATTCAAGTGGGTTTTTAGCTCTGCTGAGTTTCAGCAAACTACAACTAAGGTGGACTTTTTTGCAACTACTCTGCGGACGAGCTAGCTATCAGCGGAGTCTATTCAGACTTCTGTCTTTGACTGTTGTGCGATCGCAACTTTTGATTAATCCAATAGCCTCAAGCTATTTAACAAATACGAATCGCAATATCAACCTTTCTTTGCTAATAAGCTACACGGTTCAGGCGTTGCCTGCGGACTAGAGCAGATCGGGACAAATACTCTAATTCCAAATTTTTATCCAAGTTTTTTGTGCTTCTTGGTTTTGCCCCTCATGTTTTTAAGTTAACACCAACTGCGTGCATAAAAACACTTTGTTTACCAAAGTTGACACTTTTTGACGTGCAGAAATACTTCCCAAAGCGATTATTAACAATTTGTACGATCGCCCGATACCGCAACGTGCATAGCCGGCACTTTTGGCTTGCTGTCAACGCAGCAGAGCTTCCCAAGTTGCGCGGCCGACAATGCCGTCTGCTGGCAGTTGATATTGTCGCTGAGCAGCCTTGACAGCAGCTTGAGTTTCCGGGCCAAACACGCCGTCAGCACTCACCCGCAAAAATCCCTTGGCCCGCAGCCGCTCTTGCAAATCTCTGACGGCTTGCCCGCGCATTCGTCTTCTCAAAACCGGGAAATTGGTTGGCTGCGCTTCGGGGCTAATCTCTGAGTTGTCGCCAGTTACAGGATCGTTGGCGATCGGGTTTTCGATCGCGCTCGGAGTCGCAGGAAACAGCCGGTTCCAAGTATCTTGACCGACTATTGCGTCGGGAGGCAGGCCTGCTGCTTCCTGGAACTGAGACACAGCTCTAGCGGTGCTTTGTGAGAAAATCCCGTCTACAGTGTCAGGGTAAAAGCCCAATAATTTAAGAGCAGCTTGGAGTTCGATCACTTCCGACCCTCGGCTGCCCAATTTGAGCGTGGGACGGACGATCGCACCTGTTTGAGCGATCGAATTATTGCTGTTACTCTGTTCGGAGGTAGGTAGCTGTGCGACAGCAGGAGTAGGGGTGATCGAGCTCATTGCCAATAAACCGCACAAACTCCAGCCGAAGAGCAAACTCGGAACCTCGCGGGCTTTATTCCAGCTTGCTGTCAAGTTTTGGGACATTGGGAATTTGACCTCTGGAAAACTGGTAGCGATCGTACATCAAATCTGGAAAAAATTTACACATCGGGCATGGGGCATGGGGCATGGGGCATGGGGCATGGGGCATGGGGCATGGGGCATTTCTGATTCCCCTCCCTTCCCTTTCCTTAAAATAATTTATCCCCTGAAATAGCTGCAATTGGCAAAAAAACTGCTAGATTGCCCTACAGAAAACATTGAACCGCGTTCATTGGGCCCCAGCAACACCATGTCCGAATTCAGAACCGCCAGCCAAATAGACATCGGCAACGTCAACATCGGGAACTTCCAAGTCGGCAGCATCAGCGGCACCAAATACAACGATTTTAACGCCAACGGCCGCCCTGATCCCGGAGAAGTCCCCATTCCCAACTGGCAAATCTACCTCGACCTCAACAACAACGGCCAGCCAGAATTTAACGAACCTTCCACCGTCACAAACGCGCAAGGCAACTACATCTTCGCCAACCTGCCACCGGGAACTTACCAAGTTAGGGAAGTCCAGCAGCCGAACTTTCGCCAAACTACCCCAAATCCCGCACCCATCACGATTACCAGCGGCACAAACGCTGGCAATATCAATTTTGGCAACAACTTTAACGCAGGGACGATCGCAGGCACAAAATTCAACGACATCAACAACAACAGCAGCCGAGATCCCGGCGAACAAGGGCTAGCTAACTGGCAAATTTACCTCGATCTCAACCGCAACAACAGGCTCGACGCCGACGAACCTTTTACTTTTACAAACGTTGAAGGCAATTACGCTTTTGTCAATATTCCCGCCGATACATATTTGGTGAGAGAAGTCCAGCAACCGGGTTTTCTTCAAACCACGCCTGACCCCGGCCCGGTTAACGTTACTTCCAACGCCACTGTCAACAACATCAATTTTGGCAATGTCTTTTTTGTCGGCAGCATCAGCGGTGTCAAGTTCAACGACCTCAATGCCAACAGCGTCAGAGACGCCACAGACCCGCCCCTGGCAAACTGGCCAATTTACCTCGACCTCAACGGCAACAGCAGCTTTGATCCGGGCGAACCCAATACCATCACAAACCCCCAAGGCAACTACACTTTTGCCAATGTTTCTCCCGGCAGATATTTGGTGAGGGAAGTTCAGCAACCGGGATGGGTACAGACTACGCCAAATCCAGGCCCGATCGACATCACCGGCAATACCAACGCTGTCGGCGTCAATTTCGGCAACAATTTTCCTACCGGCAGCATCAGCGGCTTCAAGTTCAACGACCTCAACGCTAACGGTATCAACGAACCGACGGAACCGAGAGTTGCCAACTGGCCCATTTACCTTGATTTCAACAACAATGGCAGTTTAGATCCGGGCGAACCTTCGACTTTAACCAACCCCGAAGGTAATTTCTCTTTTATCAATTTGCCTCAAGGAACCTATGTCGTGAGGGAAGTTCCGCAGCCCGGTTTTCTCCAAACCACGCCTAATCCGACGCCGATCACCGTAGGCAACGGCACAAATGCCACTAATCTCAGCTTTGGCAATGTATTGGTGACTGGCACCATCAGCGGTGTGAAATTTAACGATTTTAACGCCAACGGCATCCTCGATGCCGGGGAACCGCCGATCGCCAATACTCAAATTTACATCGACCTCAACAACAACAGCAGTTTAGATCCGGGCGAAGCGAGTACCTTAAGCGACCTTCAAGGCAATTACAGTTTCCGCAATGTTCCGGTAGGTAGTTATGTTGTCCGCGAAGTTCCGCCGCCCGGTTTCATTCAAACGACTCCGCCTGCGGTGGTTGTTGTCTCGGCAGAGATTGGGGCTAGCAGCATCGATTTCGTGACTGGAGAGGCTGAGGGTAGGTCGGCTAAATCCTGGAAGGGCGACCCGTTAACTGATGCCAACAGCTATACGAGACCCGAACCTGCGGGTAATATGGGGGCGGATAGCTTGCTTTTGAGCCAGGGTCGTGATAGTGATCAAATTAGTAAATTTTTGAGTGATGGATTTTTTGCAAATTTAGGCAATATTCCTAACTTTGGGCAACAGAATGTCGGTCTGGAGCCTAATGCACAAGTTGGTAATTGTGTCAATATCAATGAATTAGATAATGGGGTGATAGCTGACTGGTTTGTGCCGATGGGTGTGAGGAATTTCCCGGTTAAGTAGGGTGAGACAAAGCTCGATCGCCCCGAATCCAAAACCGCAGATAAAAATTAGGAAGAGGTTAAAGGGCGATCGCGTGATACCCTATTGTTGGCAACCTCCAAAGCCAAGCCAGAGTTCCGGGAAGCCCAAAGCTGGCTTGTATATGAGGAGCAAGATTCAGAGACAGTATCATACCTGTTTTTAGGAATTATCAGACAATTCCCCAAGTGCGATAGCCCTCGTGGCATGGTCGCTCAAGTCACCGAGGTGCAGTGAGTTTTAACGTTGTTCCAGCTCAAAACAGCAAGTGTCCACGGGCAGAAGAACTCCGGGCGCAAATCTTGAAGATATTGCGCTCAAATTGCCACAGCTATTCAAAACCTGATATAATCTCGTGCGACAAAGCTGGAGTAAGCCTGATGTTAGATGAGGAACCTTCGAGCAACGTAGACGTATGTATGATTGAGTAGCGATCGTCAGTCGCTAGCAGCAGCTAACTGCTGATTGACAAAGTGATACAGTAGCCTGTAGCTTACGTAGATTTAGGTGTGAAGGAACAGAAAATCATGGCAGAAAAAAGTGCTAGTCAGGTAACTCCTGTATTATTTCCAGTAGTGTTACCGCCAACCATCAATTTTGGCAACGCTCCTGCGGGTATCCAGGGTACCAAGTTCAACGACCAGAACCTCAACGGCATTCGAGAACCCGGCGAACCGGGGCTCCCCAACGTCCAAATCTTTATTGACACCAATAACAACACCACTGTCGATCCAGGTGAACCCTCGACGTTGACAAACCCCAGCGGAAACTTCGTATTTCCAGGCTTGCTTCCAGGCACCTATACAGTCAGGGAAATCTCGCCAGCCGGTTTCAGCCCGACAACTCCCAACCCAGTCGTCGTCACCCTCGCGGGCAATAATGCCACAGTGTTGTTCGGCAATGGTCCCGTCCCGGAAGGTCAGATTATTGGCTGCAAATACCTCGACGTAGACAACGACGGCTTTCGAGACGGGAGTGAACCCCCGATGGAAAACGTCAGAATCTATATCGATGCCAACAACAACGGTCAGCTAGATACAGGGGAACGCACTACCTTAACCGATAGAAACGGCGAGTTCCGATTCACTGGTTTGTCGGCTGGGCTGTACCGGATTCGAGAAGAGCGCGCCAACGGGCCCGGCACTGAACCGTTAGAAAGAGATTTTCCCCAAAGCACTCCTCCCGGCAACACCCCCCTGCTTGACGTGAACCTCGGCCCTGGCGAAACCTGGGCCTGCGCTCAAGTGGGCAACACTCCCCTGTACGAAATCCCGATCTTCAAATTCCGGGACAACAACGCCAACGGCATACAAGACTCCGGCGAAGTTGCCCTCGAGGGCATCCCGTTCATCCTCGATTTGAACCGGAACGGCAGGACAGACGTGGGCGAACCGCGACTGTTAACTGGGCCTGATGGTAGGGCTACCTTCAGAGATTTGAAAGCTGGCAGCTACTCTGTATTGGAAACCTTTGAAACATTCATACCCAACCAGCCGCCAATTGCAACTACGCAGAACCCGGTAGAAGTCACAGCCCCCGGGCCCCAATCGCGACAGCAGGGAACACTGCCTTTCATAGTGGCAGATCCAACTGTTCCAGGTGGTCAGCGGGTCGTTGCGGCGAACTTTCCGCCCCCCTTCCCGCCGGTCAACCCGGAACCCGCAGTCTTCTTCACCCCGATTTTGGTAAATCCAGGTAGCGGTGCTGTCGGGAATACGCGCCCCAACATCACGGTCTTCAAATATAACGATCAGAACGCTAATGGTCGTTACGAACCGGCCAACACTCTACAGGAAGTGGGCATTCCCGGCATCACGGTCTACCTTGATGCCAACGACAACGGCGCCCTCGACACAGGGGAACAGTCGCTAGTAACTGATGCCAACGGGCGCGGTGCTTTCACCAACCTAGAACCTGGCAATTATGTGGTTCGGGAAGTGCCACAAGCTGGTTTTAGTCCTACTACTCCGGATCGGGTGCAGTTCAACCTCAGCACTCAAGATGCCAACGTTGTCTTTGGCAACACCCCCAACAGCCGCATCACTGGATGCAAATTCCAAGACTTGAACGGCAACGGCTACCGGGACGGCTTTGAAACGCCGATCGCAGGGGTCACAATCTACATCGACAGCAACGGTAACGACGCCATTGATGCCGGAGAAGCAAGTACCGTCAGCGATCAGTTCGGCCGCTGGGAGTTTGGCAATTTGACTCCCGGTATTTACCGAGTCCGGGAAGTAGTGCCTTCCAATTCTTTCCAAACTACTCAACCACTGGACATCGTTTTGGGCGCAAACCAAACGTTTACTTGTGCTTTGGTGGGCAACGGCCAGTTCTTTAACTATCTCGGAGGAAAATTCCGGGACGACAACCGCAACGGCCTTCGAGATGAGGGCGAACCTCCTTTGGAGGGCATCCCGTTCACCTTGGATTTCAACAACAATGGTCGCTACGATGCTGCTACCGAGCCTCTGGTGAGGAGTAATGCTCAGGGCGAGGTTCTGTTCACCAATTTAGCTCCGGGTACCTATTCGCTCTTGGAAGTTTTCAACGCTCCGGGCGTTGCCAACCCGTTCCCCATTCCGACAGGGCCTAATCCTGTTACGTTCTCGGTGCCGGGGCCAAATACTTTTGTAACACCGATCGTGCCGGCGCCAGTACCGACGGAACCAGAAAGGGTTATTGACAGCATCGATCCGCTGACCGGCGGCACGGTGACTGCTTCTAGCATCTCCGATGATAATGATCCGCTGAATAAGCCCGTCCCCGGCTCAGTCCCTCAACCAGTCAGCAATTTTGGCAACTTTGTAGTAGATCAGAGTCCAGTTGTTAGCAGCTTTGTTGACAGCAACGATTTGCAAAATTCGGCGAATTACCTGATTGCAACATTTTTAGAAGAGAATGGTCTCGATGAATCATTGTTCGTCGTTCCTCCTAGTCCTACGAATTCGCTTCTTTAATCTTAAGTTGGGTCTCTAGTTGGAGACTCAGCAATTAGCAACTAGCTTGTTTAAACTGCACGTCAAATGATCTTTTGGCGTGCTTTTTGCTGTTGTGACAATAATTAGAGGCTCGCGGGGCGGGTTTATGGATTTCTTTAATTACCGGAAATATTTTTCGTGAAACCCGCCTCTACAACAAATATATCCCCATACTCGTAGAGAGGGTTTTACCGACAATCTTTGAAGGAAAACTCACAATTTATATAAACCAGCCCTCCACAATCATGGGCTCGGCTGACGGGTTTATTTATCTCTTTAATTACTGTCTTTAGTCGTAGAGGACGATCGGCAAAAAGACCGATTCCCCGCCTCAATAAAACCTTTATTTATAGAGGTAGAACGTAGAGGAATATGTTATGCCAACTCAACAACAAACCAATCCGGCTCAACATCAAGAACAGCAACCCGGTATTGAATCGCAAATGACCCCGCAACCCCAATCCTTCGCGGAGGGATATCGAGGTAGCGATAAATTGCGGGACAAAGTAGCCTTAATTACTGGCGGAGACAGCGGTATCGGGCGTGCAGTGGCGATCGCCTTTGCCAAAGAAGGCGCTAACGTGGTCATCAGCTATCTTAATGAAGATGATGATGCCAAAAAGACCAAAGAGGCGATCGAACAACAAGGCCGACGCTGTATTGCGATCGCGGGCGACATCGGCGATGAAAGCCTCTGCCAAAATCTTGTAGAACAAACAGTTAAAGAATTCGGACACCTCGACATCCTCGTCAACAACGCCGCCGAACAGCATCCCCAAGAAAGCATCGAAGACATCACCGCCGAACAATTAGAGCGCACCTTCCGCACCAACATTTTCTCAATGTTTTACCTCACAAAAGCCGCTCTCAAACACCTCCAAGAAGGAAGTGCAATTATCAACACTACCTCAGTCACCGCCTACAAAGGCAACCAACAATTGCTAGATTACTCCTCCACAAAAGGAGCAATTGTTGCCTTTACTCGCTCTTTGTCTCAAAGTTTAGCTGAGAAAGGAATTCGCGTCAACGGAGTTGCCCCCGGCCCGATTTGGACTCCTTTAATTCCTGCTACTTTCCCTGAAGAAAAAGTGGAGAAATTTGGTGCAGACACGGCATTGGGACGCGCAGGTCAACCCGATGAAGTTGCCCCCAGCTACGTGTTTTTAGCTTCAAAAGATTCGTCTTACATGACGGGTCAAATTTTGCATCCCAACGGCGGATCGGTGATTAACGGATAGATTTGTCGCGAGTTGAGATATAAATAACCGCATTTTGTGGGGGAACTTTCACCCACAATCTCTGACTATAACTCACAATCTAAATAAACCCGCCCCCACAACCACGTTACCTAGGGCGGGTTTATTTAGATTGTTTTTTTATAAAAAAACAGTAATCCCGCTACGTGGGTAGCGGGATTGATAGGTTGCAGTTTAACTATTCTCTAGTTTTGCTAGAGTTGTAATTAGGTGACTGCTGAATTAGCTCAGGTTAGCCATTTCTTGCTGGATGGTGCTTTTGGCTGCTTTGAATTCAGTAGCCATTTGTTCCATTTGTGCTTCGCTCAGGTTGCGGCGAATATGAGGGAACATATCGTTTTCTTCTTGTCGAATGTGATCTTTAACCGCTGTTTGGAGCTGTTTAATTTGGGCTTTGAAATCAGAAGAAGTGGGGTTGAGAGCCTTAATTTGGGCAAGCATCTGCTTCATTTCTGCTTGCTCGCTGTACAGTTCTTGGGTATTGCCGTAGTAGCTGCGAACTGCGGGATAAACAACTTGTTCTTCTGCTTCTGCGTGAACGCTGAGGTCTTTGTAAAGTTGACCGAAGAATTCTTGCAGTTTTTGAGGATCGTCGGTGCTTGCGATTTCCATAAATAGGGTATCGGTTTTGCGGTGATCCATTGAGATGATTTCGGTGATGTTCATCTCATCTTTGCTGCGGGTAACTGCACCGCCGATGATGCCGGTCATAGCTGCCATTGCATCTTGTACGCGAGCCCAAACGCCTTGGTCGGGGTCTTTGCCAGTCAATTCGCGTACGCCTAAAATTTCGAGAACTCCTTTGAGTTGTTCTTGGTGAGCGCGGTTCTCAAAGTTAACTGTGTTGAGGGGGGTAATGGCAGCTTCGATGTCAGCGCCGACTACTTGAGCAGCTTTGTGAATTAACAAACCGGCCATTGTTTGTTTGTGTTTGAGCAGTTCGTGCTGAGCGACTTTTTCAAACATGGTGAGTTCAGAACCTTGCATGAGTTTCTGAACTTCTTCAATCATTTTTGTGCTGGTTTCTTTGGGTTCGGTTTGAATGCCGTATTGCACGATCGTAGTTTCTAATACGCCCAAGTTTTTGCGATCGTCTTCGAGCATATCCCGGAAGCGCTGGGCTAGTTCGGAGTCGTTGCAGGAATTGATGAACAATTGCTCGTTGGCTATCAACAGGTTTTGCAGCGCTTTCATGTCTGCTAATTTAGTTGCGATCGCTTGGCGCTTGGTATCTTCTAGGGTAGCTACCATCTGTCGTTTCTCCTCTCAATGTATTTAGTGTTCTTACATCTCTTAATTTATTGATATATTCTGATAACATCCTCTTTCTCCCGACTGATTCATTAATATCCCGCGCAACCTATTGACTTTTAAACCAAGAAATGATAGTTAATTAAGGCTAAGGTCGTTTTTTAAAAAAGCAAAAATTACCCTTAATCACTGCCAACTGACCACTGACCACTGACAACTGCCAACTGCCAACTGAGTTTTGTATCAATTAATCCCGATCGCAGAGCTGTAAAGCGCTACCATAGTTGCAGCCGAAGTTAACTAAAGTTTAAGAATAACTAGCTTGTCTCAACTGCTCACTGCTTTAGAGTTCCCAGCCAATGTCTGGAAGCTGAATAATGGGTTAACGGTCATTCACCAGCGGATTTCGGCCACACCGGTGGTCGCGCTAGACGTGTGGGTGAGGGCTGGCGCTACCCTGGAGCCGGATTCTTGGTCGGGAATGGCTCATTTTTTAGAACACATGATATTTAAAGGGACGGATTCGATCGCCCCTGGAGAATTTGATCAAGTAATAGAAAATCGCGGCGGTGTCGCGAATGCAGCTACAAGTCACGACTACGCGCATTTTTTCGTCAACGCTGCGGCCGATTATTTAGCAGAAACAGCGCAGCCACTGGCAGAATTGCTGCTGCGGGCTTCGATTCCCGATCGGGAATTCGATCGCGAGCGAGATGTGGTGCTAGAAGAAATCCGCCAAGCTCAAGACAATCCCGATTGGCTGGGTTTCCAAGCCATGATGGAAACAGTTTACCAGCGACATCCCTACAGGCGATCGGTATTGGGCACGGAAGAACTGCTGATGTCGCGAACTCCCCATGAAATGCGCTGTTTTCACCGATCGCACTATCAGCCGGAAAATATGACTGTGGTGGTAGTCGGGGGAATTGATGAACAACAGGCCAGAGATGTTACGGGGAAAGCATTCGAGCAGTTTTCGGATCGGTGGGATTGTCCCAAATTAACCGCAGAGGCGGAACCGCCACTGATAGAAATTCGCCGTCAGGAATTGAGCCTCCCGCGATTGGAACAAGCCCGCCTGATGATGGCCTGGACGGGCCCGGGAGTTGAACACTTGCAAAGTGCTTGCGGCTTGGATTTGCTGTCGGTGTTGCTTGCAGACGGGCGGACTTCGCGTTTAGTCAGGGAACTGCGGGAAGAATTACAATTGGTAGAGGCGATCGACAGCACTTTCTCGCTGCAACGGGAATCGAGTTTATTTACTATCAGTGCAGTCTTGGACGCCAAGGATGTCGAACAGGTGGAATCTCGGATTTGCGATCGACTTTGGCAATTGCAGTCTGAGCCAGTTTCCGAGGTAGAATTGCTCCGCTGTCAGCGTTTGCTGTGCAACGATTTTGCTTTCTCGCTCGAAACGCCGGGACAGCTAGCCGGTCTTTACGGATATTACAATACGATCGCCACTGCGGAAGTAGCGCTCAGCTATCCCACTAGGATTAAGGCATTTGGGCCCTTAGACCTCCAGCGCCTAGCTCAACAATATCTCTCTCCTCGGCGCTATACAGCAGTGGTACTCAAACCAATCTAATAATAGTTGACTGTTCACTGTTCACTGTTGACTGTTCACTGTTAACAGCAACTAGGTTGAGTTGAGACATGAAACCCAAGTCTATTAATTGGAAATTTGAGATTTGTCCCTCAATCTAAAATCTCAAATCGCCAATCTCAAATCGGATGATCGGTAACGCTCACGCTCTACCCATCCTACGAATAATCATGACTAACAGCCAACAGTCAACAGTCAACAGTCAACAGTCAACAGTCAACAGTCAACAGTTAACAAATAATTCAATGAAAAATGAAATCCAGCGCACGGTTTTAGACAACGGTATTGTTGTCTTAGCAGCAGAAAATCCAGCAGCAGATATTATTGCAGCTAGGATATTCCTGCGGGCCGGCAGTCGCTACGTGCAGCCGGAACAAGCAGGGTTGTGTCACTTGCTGTCGGCGGTAATGACTAAGGGAACCGATCGGCTGTCTTCGCTGGAAATTGCCGAGTGTGTAGAATCGGTGGGAGCGAGGTTGAGTGCCGACTCTACTACAGACTATTTTTTAGTGAGTTTGAAGACGGTTTCTGCGGATTTTGAGGAGATTTTGGAGTTGGCGGCGCAATTGACGCGATCGCCCACTTTCCCGGAAGCTGAAGTCGAACTCGAACGCCGCATTGCCATATCGGCAATTCGATCGCAACAAGAACAGCCATTTGCGATCGCCTTCGAGCAATTGCGGCACGCGATGTACCAGGAACATCCCTATGCTTTCTCTCCCTTGGGCACGGAAGCTACTATGTCAAAGCTCACCAGAAACGAGCTCGAACAGTTCCACAAAACCTATTTTCGTCCCGATAATGTAGTTATTTCTGTAGCCGGCAGAATATCGACCGAAGATGCGATCGCCCTGATCGATCGAACTTTTGGGGACTGGAAAGCGCCTTTAACACCCCTGCCAACTTTAACCGTCCCCCCCTTATCACCATCCCCTCAATCGGTCGTTACAGCGCAAGATACGCAGCAATCAGTGATTATGCTGGGCTACCTCGCACCCTCTGTCAAAAATCCCGACTACGCAGCGATTAAGTTGCTGAATACTTATTTGGGTAACGGTTTGTCGAGCCGATTGTTTGTGGAATTGCGGGAAAAGCGGGGCTTGGCTTACGACGTTTCCGCGCTCTACGCGACGCGCTTGGACACGGCTCAGTTTGTCGTGTACATGGGTACGGCGCCGGAAAATACGACGACTGCTTTTGAAGGATTGCGCGCAGAAGTCGATCGACTCGCCAACATCGAACTAAGCGAGGAAGAATTGCAAGCTTGCAAGAATAAAATGCTCGGTCAATATGCTTTAGGAAAACAAACTAATTCGCAAATTGCCCAAGTTTTAGGCTGGTACGAAATTTTGGGATTGGGAATTAAATTTGACCAGCAATTTCAAGAAGAAATTGCACAGGTGACAGCTTCACAAGCGCGGGATGCTGCTAAGAAATATTTTGTAGAACCGTATGTTTCTTTGGTGGGCCCGGAGGCGGCGATTACAGAGTTGGGTGTAGTGGCTGTTTGTTGAGGAGGAAATGGGCGATCGAACTTTTGAAAAGTTCGATCGATGCGATCGCAGATTAAAAGACTTTTCGCTTAACAATTATTGGTGGTTTGCGATCGCTTTTAATTTTTCCAAACTTAACAACAAAGCCAACTATTCTTGCTGGCATTATCTAGAACTGAAACCGACCACCTCAATGAACTTTTCGCTGCGGGTATAACGTTCAGGTTGAGCGGTTGCAAATAGCACTCCTAGCACCACCAGCGACTTTCAACAATCTCCTCCAACCGAATTGTTAGGTTGCGCCGTTAGCTTAACGATTTCACGATCCCGCCTTTGCTAAATAGACAGTAGGTGTAGATCGCTAGACATTACCTTAATCTAACTCAAATCGTTGCCAATCAATGCGATCGCACAAAGGTTATGATTGTCATCCCTGCTCACCTGAACGTTTGCAATGGCTTCTAGGAATTTTTTGGTATCACAGGGTCTTGCTTTGGGGTCATTCTCAAATCGTCGCCAATCGATGTGATCACACAAAGGTTATGATTGTCATCCATAACCACCCGACCTTTTGCAATGGCTTGTCGGAATTTTTTGATATCACAGGGTCTTGCTTTGGGGTCAGGTGTCTGCTGATCGATAAATACCCTTGAGTGTTTAGAGATGAGCCAACCCAGAGGCAACTTAACTCCATCACCTGACTTTTTCAGGAACAAGGTTCTGAATTTATATTTGAGTGGATCGTCAATCCCATCATTGACCGTGAACGTAGACAACTCAACAGCACTGCGGCTGCGGGACTTGCGCGCACTAAACAAGGCACGAACTGGGGATAAAACCTCGTTCAGTCCTTCACTCTTGAGTTGAGTTGTAGGCTCGTTAAATTGCCCATCAATTAAGGATAGGTAGACAATTTCAAAGGTTGTTCCGTAACCATTAAGTCGCTGTAAGCTCCGCCCAATGTCCAAAGCGGTAGGAATACCAGAATTATCAAAATAGCCGCCATCAGCCAAATGCAATTTACTTTTGTCCTTACTGCGTTGGTACCACCCTACAGGGGTGAAGTAGGGAAAACGAGCACTGAGGCCAGCCGCTGTACTCAGTTTCAAATCTAGATCGGGTTCATCAATGGCAATATTTTCTTTGTTGGGCAAGTTAATCTGAAAGGGGCTGATCACCAGGCGATCGCCAGTTTCGACAACAGTTGTGTTGAGAACCAGTGCAGGGGCAATGCCCTGGGGCTGCCAGTGTTGGTAAAAAGACTGCCGCAAGGGATTATCTTGATTTGGAAGAGACAGCTTATCCCAAGCTTTTTCAAACGCAACTTCCAGACCTCTTCCCCGATCCCAATCGTATATTGGGAAAAAGATAAATCGTTGAATCAGGTCAGGGAATAGCCCCATCGTTAGGAGGGGCGTAAGCAAGTCACTGCTAAACAGTTTGCTAGCCGTTTGGCTAAGGGATGTACCACTAATTCCACCAAATTTCACCAAACTTGAAAAGGCAGAAGCCCCCAAGCTACCGCCAGAAACACTACTGATTGCAAATATATGCTGAGGAAAACTTGGAAAATATTCTGTTAGCTTTGTGAAGGCTGTCGCTGCATGATAAGCGGCATAGATACCCCCACCTTGAGCCGCAGCGATATAGACAGGATAGGGTTTATTTGAGAATTGATCGAGATCGGGGCGATTAGCTAACCATTGCTGAAAACTAGATTCTAAAGCTGGAAGGACTGACTTTTCGGGTTTGCTAAATTGTCGAAAGCGATGATTGTCATTAAAATTAAAATTGCTAGAAACAACAATCAACACGATGAGAATCGTAATCCCAGGTATTTTGGTTTGCAGACCCCAGTCGTAAATTGTTGAAAAAACAACCACCACAATCGTCAATGATATTGCCACCACACTAATTGATCCCAGCAGATCGGGAAGAAATGTCGGAGGCATTATCAACCCTAATGCGAGGGATGCCAGCAGAGAAATTGAACAAGTCCTAACAACTGTAATTCGTGATTTTATCGTGGGTTGCCAAGAAAACAGCGCCATATTAAAAAATACGAGCAACAGAAAAACAGCAACTAAACCAAAAGACAAATGTGAATCTTTTGCTGCCACGATCATAGGCAAAGATAAAACAATAAAAACAAAGCAGGAAATATTAACAAATACATTTTCAAATTTTTTACCAAATAGACCTTCACCCTTTTTGCTAGAGGCAAAGGAACCTAGGTACTTTGAGTTTTTTAAAAGTTCAACACGTTTAATTATTAAATAAGATAAAATTCCTAATAAAACTATATTGCTAAACATCCACACTAGCAAAAAAATCTTGGGAGTAGGATCTGATAAGTTCTGCAATGTTTTTTGGGTAGCCCAAGTGCCATAAGCAAGGCTACCCAGTGGTATAGTACCTAGCAAACGAGGTGCATTTTTGTATAAGCAATCGAATTTTGGCTTGTAGAAGTCAGGAAGACGAGCTTCATAGCATTTCTCAAGTAAACGTGCCGCGAACCACACACCAAGTGAAAGAAAAACAACCAATACTGTAGAAAAAACTGCCTGAGCTACATTATTATCGAAAGCAATTACACGATAGACCTCAATGGTTTGATCGATCTGGGTATAAAAATACCAAGATACCACTGCGATTGTCAGAGGTACTCTTAAATATATCAAAAACTGCACGATGGGTTTAAGCTGGTTTTCAAACCAATTAGAAATTATTTTAATTAATTTATTTCTGTTATCACTTTCAAGCATATATCACTAACTAATGACTTTAAGGGAACATCTCTATCTTGACATAAGTGCAACCTAACGGCTAAATTGAGCGGAAAACGATCGCCTCTGACTCAAACCTCAAATATTGCGATTTTGTCAGATCCAATGATTCGTTAGGCATCGATCGCTTAACAATTATTTATGCTTTGCGCTCACCGATAACTTCAGCTTGACTAAAATCATAGGTGTTTGTCCGCTCCAATGATTTGTTATACCTTGATCGCTTCAATAGTCCGGACTGTTTTTAGTTCTTAGGCTGAAAACCACGATTTTCCGTTCGTAGCGAACTTGCCTTGGAGCTTTGAAACCCTTATTCTACGGTTGGCAATCAAAAACTGTCCGAAGTATTGTTAACAATTATTTATGCTTCGCGATCGCCAGCCCAAAATGCTCACTCATCCCAAAATTCGTGGTGTGACACGCTCGCGGGTGCCAAAGGTGGGATCAATTTTAGCGTGAGGTTCTTTCTCTAAAGTCATGTTTAAGTCGTCCAGGACTGTGAGTAACTTGGCGCCACCACAAACGCAAAAACTCGCTCAGACTTCAATTGAACCTTTTCTGTTCCCGATCGGTCTAAATTCAAGACAGACCCATCAGGTCTAATTTATATGTACTTAGTAAAGCACTTTCAGATTAAAAAAGAGTTGACTCCGTGGCTTAGCGGACTCCTGGCCACATCCCTGCTTGCAGGAGTCGGCTACACAGCTTACAGCCAGTTAACAGTCAAATCCAGCCGCGAAACCAGGCGCAAGGAAAAAACCGTTGCTATCGAAAGGGTGAACCTGCCGATTACTATTTCGGCAAATGGCACAATTGTGCCTGAACGTTCCGTTAACGTCAGCCCCAAAACTTCAGGAATGCTCAAAAGTTTGCTTGTCAAGGAAGGAGATAAGGTTGAACAAGGGCAGATTCTCGCCTACATGGACGACTCCAACCTCCAAGGCCAACTTACCCAAACTCGCGGACAACTCGCAGCCGCGGAAGCAAACCTGCAAAAATTGCTCAACGGCACTCGAACCCAGGACATTGCCGTGGCTAAGGCAGTGTTAGCAGAACAGCAGGCAAGTCTGGAAAAATTGCTCAACGGCAATCGAACCCAAGACATTGCTGTAGCTGAGGCACAACTAGCAGAACAACAGGCAAGTCTGCAAAAATTGCTTAACGGCAATCGAACCCAGGATATTGCTGTAGCCGAGGCACAACTAGCTGAACAACAGGCAAATTTACAAAAATTGCTTAAGGGCAATCGGCCTGAAGACATCGCCCAAGCGATCGCCAAACTCAGAGATGCCGAATACGCCAAAAACCAAGCAGAGGAAGACTTTCAGAGAAATCAGGAACTCTATAATGCCGGAGCCATTGCTTTGCAAGTTGTCAACAACTCCCGCACCGAGCGCGATCGAGCTCAAACGCAAGTCAGGCAAGCCGAACAAGCTGTAGCTTTGCTGCAAGCGGGTGCTCGCCCCGAAGAAATCGCTGCGGGGCGGGCTGCTGTGGAGCAAAAACGGCAAGCTTTGACCCTGGCGCGATCGGGTGCTCGCCCCGAAGAAATCGCTGCGGGGCGGGCTGCTGTGGAGCAAAAACGGCAAGCTTTGGCCCTGGCGCGATCGGGCGCACGCCCGGAAGACATCGCTGGGGGACAGGCTGCCGTCGAGCAAAAACAGCAAGCTTTGGCGCTACTAGAAGCCGGTTCTCGCCCGGAAGACATCGCCCAAGCCCGCGCTCAAGTTCTCGCCGCTAGAGGCAGCCTGCAAAGCGTTCAAGCGCAGATTAACGACACTGTGCTGCGGGCTCCTTTCACCGGCACTGTTACTCGCAAGTACGCCGATCCGGGCGCTTTTGTGACTCCCACTACGGCAGGTAGTGCGGTTTCTTCGGCGACTTCTTCTTCGATTTTGTCCTTAGCTTCAAAAAATCAATTAGTAGCAAACGTAGCAGAAACAAATATTTCTCAGATTCGGATCGGCCAGGCTGCGTCTATTCAAGCTGATGCTTTTGCGGGAAAGACTTTTGTAGGTAAAATCAGTCAAATTTCGCCTCAGTCGATCGTCCAGCAAAATGTGACAAGTTTTGAGGTTAAAGCGGCAATTATTAATGATGATAAACAAATGCTGCGATCGGGCATGAATGTGAATGTTGAGTTTAAGGCTGGTGAACTCAAAAATGTTTTGGTAGTTCCGACTGCGGCAATTGTCCGCCAACAAAGGGAAACGGGGGTTTATGTTCCGGGTCCAGAAGATGGTAAACCTGCTTTTATGCCGATTAAGACTGGTATGACGGTGGATGATAAGACGGAAGTGCGATCGGGTTTGAAAGGAGATGAAAAAGTGCTGCTTAGTTTACCCCCCGGATTGCGGCCTAGATCCCAAAATCCATCGGGTGGGATTCCGGGTTTGCAACCGGGTGGGGGAACGCGCTTGCGTTAGGGTTTTGATTTTTTTATTGAACCGCGAAGGCGCGAAGGGCGCGAAGGAGGAAAAGTTCGGCAACGGATTCTGTAACGGATGTCAGGAAGAAGGAAGAAAGTTTTAATTACCGATGCCCAATGCCCAATGCCCAATGCCCAATGCCCAATGCCCAATGCCCAATCAATAATAATATGAAATTACAGACTCGCCCCCGCACCAACAAAATCTCTAATGTTCAAATCGCGTTCATGGCGACAGAGGCGCTGTGGAATAATAAGTTGCGTACCAGTTTAACTATGCTGGGCGTAATTATTGGGATATCTTCGGTAATTGCTATTACTTCGGTGGGACAGGGAGTACAAAAATCAACTGAAGAACAGTTAAAGGCTTTGGGTACAAATGTGCTGTTGGTTTTATCGGGCGCTTCGCGATCGGGCGGTGTCAGTCAGGGAAGCGGTTCTGCTACTACTCTTACTTGGGATGACGCTAGGGCGATCGGCAAACAAGCTCCCGCTGTTAAGGCGATTTCGGCTTATTTGCAGCGCCAAGTGCAAGTGGTTTACGGCGGACAAAATTCATTTACTTCGATTTTGGGAACGGATTTAAACTATCCAGATGTGAAGAACATTCAACCCCAAGAAGGACGGTTTTTTAACGAGGATGAATTGAATGCTGCTGAGCCTGTAGTTGTCCTCGGTTCTAAGGTGCGGGACGAACTTTTTGGAGCCGGAGTTAATGCGCTATCCTCCGATATTCGCATTCAGGGAAACCGCTACAAGGTCATTGGAGTGATGGAAAGCAAGGGGTCTGTAGGGGGGACTGATCAGGACGATAGAGTGTATATTCCCCTCAAAAATATGTCTTCGCGGATTGTGGGTAGAAATTCTTTAGCGGGGATTGCGATATCGGGTTTTTGGTTGGAAACTGCCGGCGAAGCGGATTTAGCGGATGCTCAATTTCAAGTGGAAAATATCATGCGCTTGCGCCACAATATTTATCCGCCACAACCGGATGATTTTCGAGTTGTCAATCAAGCTGAAATAGTCAATACTTTTAGTAATGTGATCGGTTTATTTACGGTTATGGTGGGCGCGATCGCCGGAATTTCTTTGGTGGTTGGAGGCATCGGTATTGCTAATATTATGTTGGTGTCTGTTGTGGAACGGACTAAGGAAATCGGGATTCGCAAAGCGGTAGGTGCTACTAATGCAGCAATTCTAATTCAATTTATGGCGGAATCTATTTTAGTTTCCACGGTGGGGGGAACGGCGGGTATTGGGTTGGGAGTTGCAATCGCGTTTGGGGCTTCGACAGCGTTCAAATTTCCGTTTGTGGTTTCTGTATGGTCGATCGCGGCAGGTTTTGGGCTGTCTTTTACTGTAGGCTTATTGGCGGGAGTATTGCCGGCTCGGAATGCGGCTCGCTTAGATCCGATCGCAGCTTTGCGGAATGATTGAAGTTACTGACATTCAACCCCGTTAAATTCAACAGTCTTGGACGCAGGAGTGGTCAGAAACCAGGTTTGATGGACGATCAGACTTCGTTTTAGGCTACAGATGCGCTAACGGGACTTAAACAAAAATCAGCTCAAAAATGGCTGCAAACTCAGATCGGTAAACCATTTGAGCTTGAATTTGCTTGGATCTCGAATTGACAAGGGTTTTAGCTCTGACGGGGCGTCAAACTCTTTCCTTTATCTAGACTGCGTTTCAGGTAAGGGAAAGAGCTTGACGCCCATTATAAATAATATACGCTCATTCAAATATAATAACAAAAACCCCTTATCCAACACGCAATTTCCATGTTAGAAGCATTGGTATTGGCAACAGTATTTTGCGGATTTTTTGGTATCATCTTTAAAAAGAACCTGCTCATGAAAATCGTCTGTATGGATGTCATGAGTACAGGGGTTATCGCCTATTACGTGGTGGTGGCATCGCGAGCAGGCTTGCTGACACCAATTATTTCAAAGGGGAAAAATGTTGTCGCTTACGCCGATCCAGTTCCCCAGGCGGTGATCTTAACGGCGATCGTGATCGGCTTTTCGATTCAGGCTTTAATGCTGGTCAGTGTGATGAAGCTGGCACGAGATAATCCGACATTAGAAAGTAACGAAATCGAGATGAATAATACCCCATGAATACCCTGACGCTAGCCTGGATTGGACTCCCGTTTTTTGTCGGGTTTAGTATTTATTTGATTCCGAAGTTTGCCAAGTATCTGGCAATATTCGGCGCGATAGCGTCCGCTGCCTATGCGTTCCAGCTTTTTGCTATGCCGTCAGCGGTGACGCTGCAGTTACTGGATAATTTCAGTGTCACGTTGTTAGTCGATCGCTTGAGCGGCTATTTCATCTTAACCAATGCCTTAGTCACAGCAGCGGTGATTATCTACTGTTGGCCCACAGATAAGACGGCATTTTTTTATGCACAAATTCTGATGTTGCATGGCAGCCTGAATGCGGCTTTTGCCTCTACTGACTTTATCAGTTTATATGTGGGGTTAGAAGTCAGTGGCATTGCGGCTTTTCTGTTGATTGCCTATGCTCGCACCGATCGCTCGATTTGGGTGGCTTTGCGCTATCTATTTATTAGCAACACGGCAATGCTGTTTTATCTAGTCGGTGCCGTGCTGGTTTATAAGGCTAGTAATTCGTTTAGTTTTGCCGGCTTGGGTGCAGCGCCCCCAGAGGCGATCGCTCTGATCTTTATGGCACTCTTGGTTAAGGGAGGTGTGTTTGTATCGGGGTTATGGCTACCGTTAACTCACTCGGAATCAGAAACGCCTGTGTCGGCTTTGCTGTCAGGGATTGTGGTCAAAGCGGGGGTATATCCCCTCGTGCGGTGCGCGCTGATGGTGGAGGAGGTGGCACCAATCGTCCAGATTTTCGGAGTCGGGGCGGCGTTTATGGGCGTGTTCTATGGCATCTTTGAAAAGGATACCAAGCGGGTGCTGGCGTTCAGTACGGTTTCACAGTTAGGTTGGATTCTCGTAGCCCCGGAAGTAGCAGGCTTTTATGCCCTCGCCCACGGCTTGGTCAAATCGGCGCTGTTCCTGATTGCGGGTTCTTTACCCAGCCGCGACTTTAAGGAATTGCGACAAAAGCAGATTAATACTACGCTTTGGATTGCCTTAGTCGTGGCTAGCCTTTCGATCTCAGGCTTTCCCTTTTTGGTTGGCTTTGGGGCAAAGATGTTGACTCTGAAGAATTTGACACCCGCTTATGCGATCGCCATGAATGTAGCAGCAGTAGGAACGGCTATCCTATTTGCTAAATTCATCTTTCTGCCCCGTGGTGGAGAAGCAAAAAAATCAAAACCTGGTTTTTGGCCTGCGGTGTTGCTGTTGCTAGGTGGGCTGATTGCAGCCAATGCTTTTGATGTTCAGGCTTATACGCTGGAAAATATGCTTAAGGCGATCGCCATCATCGGTGTTGGTTGGTTAGCCTATTTTCTAATTTTTCAACGCACGGCCATCAAACTGCCACGTATGCTTGAACAATTCGATCATTTGGTCGGTTTTATGAGCTTGATTTCGCTCCTACTATTCTGGATGGCATTCTCAACATGATTGGACAGCTAATATTAAGACTGACGATCTGGTTTCTACTGACAGCCGATTTTAGTTTGGCAAATATTGCGATCGGCTTCATCATTGCTTTCCTGTTGCCGCGCAGCTACGCACCCCCGGAACCTTTGAGGGAATGGTTGGGAGTGTTGGGTAAAATCTTCATGGCGATTCCGATAGCTTATTTAGAAGCATTTGAACTCATCCTCCGTCCCCATAGGCACGAAGATGTGATCATGGAAAAAGTGCCAAACCATCGATCGCCCTTGCTGATCTTCCTAGATGTCTTCCTGATCACTTTTACTCCCAAGACGATTGTTGTGAAATATCACGAAGAGGGTTTTTACGAAGTACACCGAGTGCGACGGACATCAAACACCTAGTTCAAGTTTGTTTCTGAATGATTTAACCGCTTTTGGCGCCGAGTCAGAGAAGAGAAGAGAGAAATGAATAATTCCGATTTAGCTAAGTAAGAAAAATCAGGAGTGAACACAATTGAACAACTTGAACAACTTGATTCTAATTGCGATGATTCTGGCTCTGCTCATACCCATGTACGAGGTATGGAAAGATCATGATATCTGGCAGACAATGTTGGCCTTTGCAAGTATTTCGAGCAAGGCGGCAATCATCGCTCTCGTCATATCCGTCTGGCGCGATGATTGGATGATCGGTGTGGTGGCGGCGATTATCCTCAGTGTGGGTAATGCTGGATTGATGTTGTTGGCACATATAATCAAACGTATCAGTGAAGCATGATCGTAATAGATGTATTGAGCTATACCTGCATCGGTATAGGGATTTTTTTCTGGTTTTGGGGTACTTCTTTCCTACTTGGGAAGCGATCGGTTTTATATAAACTGCACAGTCTTTCGGTAGCAGATACGCTGGGTTCGATCGCGATCGTCGTCGGATTGCTGCTGCAAATACCCAATAAATGGCCCCTGCTGATTCTGGCGATCATTTGCTTAGCAACCTGGAACACCATGCTGGGATATGTGTTGGCCTATTGTTCCAAAACAGGGAGTAACTATGAACGATAATAGCTACATTTATGTCCTCGTCGCTCTGCTACCCTTAGCTGCTGGTATGGTGGTATTTCAGGTCAATCCATACCACGCATTGCTACTGCGGGGGGTATTGGGAGCGATCGCCGCCTTGGTGTATACAATTTTAGGCGCGGGGGATGTGGGCTTGACCGAAGCCTTGATGGGTACTCTGCTGGCGATTACACTTTATGCAGTGACGGTGCGTTCATCCTTCGTGCTGCGTCTGGGTGTAATCGAAGAGGGGACAGAGGGCGATGCTATACCAAACGACAAAACCGCAGGTGATTTTAAGCAACTGATAGATGACATCCGCACAATTTTTCAGAAACGCCATATGCGCCTGGAACTCGTTCCCTATGCGACTACACAGGCATTGCAGCGGGCGCTGAGGGAAAAAGAAGTTCATGCAGCTTGTGCGCCACAAAGCCTATTGGAAAACAGCGGCGAAGCGCAACTTTATAACACCGCAACCAGAGTTCGGCGTGTCTATGACATCATGCAAACCGAACTTTCATCACCAGGGACAACCCTAACCTATGTAAATACACCAGACGCAGAGGACAAACATTGATGAAGTGGGTTTACTTTTTATCAGGGATAGCGCTGTTTGTCAAAATGCTGCTAATCGCCAATCCCACAATGGAGTTATCGCAGCAAAGTTCGATCGTCGAATTGGTTGTTCAAGATAGTGGAGTAACCAATGCGGTTTCCGGTATCATTTTGCGAAATCGGCTGTACGACACGATCTTTGAAGTTGTGGTATTTACGATCGCCATCTTGGGTGCAAGTTTTATGCTAGCAAATGAAAAGCCGTCCTGCGCCATATATCAGTTTACCGATCAACCATCGATTATTTTGGCGCGATTGGGAGCGACGATTGCCGCGTTGGTGGGTATCGAACTAGCAATTCGCGGGCATTTAAGTCCTGGCGGTGGTTTTGCTGCGGGTGTAGCGGGGGGAACTGCAATCGGCTTGGTGGCGATTACCTCATCACCGCAGTGGATGCAAGAAATCTACCAGCGCTGGCACGCCGCGACTTTGGAGAAAGTTTCGGTACTTGTTTTCATTGTATTGTCCGTTATCACTCTGTCAGGATATGAGTTACCCCACGGAGAGTTAGGCACGCTTTTCAGCGGTGGCATTCTCCCCTTGCTGAATATCCTGGTTGCAGTCAAAGTCGCATTAGGATCGTGGGCGGTGATGTTGGTGTTTATTCGCTATCGCGGATTGCTATGACAAATGTTCCGATCTCAAATCCATTGACATCGAAATTAATCATCTCTCTCAATCTCTGACTCAGTGTCCTCTGTGTTCTCTGCGGTTTAATCATTCAGAAACAACCGTAAACGATATTTTACGTTTATAAGGCTTACGCACGAGTAGTCAGAAACCGGGTTTTTTTGCGAGGTCAAAAACCCGGTTTCTTTGCTTTTGATAAGAAATTCCTGTGAGCTCATCTGCGTTTATCTGCGTGCATCTGCGGTTAAAAAATCCCAATCTGTAAGATATCAGCTTACACTAAACCAGCTTGAAAAATCTGGTTTGCAGTGAGGTTCAAATCAGGAAAAGTTTGCGACACAATGCGATCGTTCTCTCGAAACTTGAGGATTTGATATTCACCATCAACCAAGTTACAGACAGAAATTGTCGGTTGTTTAGGATTGCCAATAAAATTGCGTCCACCCAACGCAGCATAATCCACAATCCAATATTCAGGGATACCCATCTCTTCATAATCAGCGTATTTCAAATAGTAATCATCGCGCCAATTGGTTGACACAACCTCAATTACCAACGGTATCGATGCACCCCAAGTTAGGATAGATTGTTTTTTCCACAATGTTTCGTTCGCCAGATTTCCACGATTCAGCACCAACACATCAGGCAAATAACCAGAATCTTTTTCAGGAGGTCTAACTATCACTTGGCGGGGGATACCGTAGGGCAATCCCAGACGTTTGATTTCAACAGGAATTTCGACTGCAAGAAAGCTTATAACTTCCTCGTGTTCGCCTACTGGTTGTGCCATCTCAACAATATCTCCATTATGCAGTTCGTAGCGTACCGCCGAATTTTCAGGTAGCCACTCCACAAATTCCTCGAAGTTTACGAGTTTGGGTAAAGCTTGAGTCATAGGTTTTCAGAATCACCGATAATATAAATTATATCTCTATCTATCTGCGTTTATCTGCGTGCATCTGCAGTTATAAATTACAATTTTTTATAAAGTCCGTAAGTTATTGTGCCGCTTATGCTGTAACCATTTCGGGTTTGATATCAGGTGATGCTGGCTCAAAATACAACACCATGATTTGCTCTGGATACAACCCGACAGATTCATAAGTGCGTCCGTTGCGATCGCTAAATTCAACCTCAAACGCTGCACCATCAGCCAACAGTTCAACTACAGTCCCTACTTGTCCGCGCCACAGATTGTATTCAGGAATGTCAACGGTTAAGGCAACGACATCTAGTAATTTAATTGTATTCTTTACCACTTTTATTACCTTCAGGCACTACAGAGGATAGCAGGTTGTTAATCTCGGAATTTCCAAGTCGTGCTCAATAATCCAGCCACTCCGAAGAGTCGCGCTTCTATTTTGCCATTCTATCGTGAAATCTAGGCTGTAGCGTTGCCCGAACCCATCCCGCCTCCCTAACTGAGCTTCGTGAGTTTGAATGACTTCAAGCAAAATTTGGCGCAATTCCTCAGCATTGTTAGGCGTCATCCCAAGAATTGAAGAAAAAAGCCGCGCTTTGTGTTTGCCATCGTCGTGTTCTGGATTGAGGCAGTAGTCACGAAGTTTACGAATATCAACAACTGCATTCTTTGCATTTGGAATGAGCATAGAAAAGCTGATACGAATAAGCAGCCCTCAGTTTATCTTGAAATCGGCGATCGCTTTAACGGCCAAGCTCACCGGATGCAGATAATCTTTCGGACTCAACGTCATCTACCTTGAAGATTTAATCTTATCAATAACCTGCAACATTCTCTTTGCACAGGCAACTGCCTGATCTGCGGTTTGGCACTCTGAGGCTCGGATTCGCTCAATATGGACCCCCTCATGGGCAAGCATAGCTGTCCTATCATGTGCTGCTGCTGGTGTTTCTTTATGTACAGTATCACCATCTACTTCTACAACCAGTACAACACCGTTTTTAACAATGACAAAATCGGGTTCAATTCTTTTGTATTCTTCACCACCTCTAATGAAAACGGGTAATGGAGCAAAGGGTACCCCAAGTAATTTAAGAGCTTTGTAAAAAAGCACTTCGTTCTGAGAACGAAAGAACAGCCCGTCTACTATTCTCGAAGGTATATTATCAGACCTAACACGACCTTGATTATTGACACCTTTACCTGTGACCCAATTGTTTGCTTTTTCACGCCACTCCTCACCTGCGCTCAGAATTGGAGTAATACTCAAATAAGCTAAATCATCATCTGGGTATGGTTTGAGAAGTATTCTTGCCTTCTCCAGAATTAGATTTTCATATACCTCAATCTCGTCAGAAATTTCCGAGTAAAGGCAATCAGGAACTTGAAGATAGAGGTGGTAAATGTCTTGGCCGAATTCTTCCCGACACCAGTCGATACTATACTCTGCATTTGCTAGGATAGCCACCTGACGCACGGAACCTTCTGACGCAAATAGGCTTGCGCTTGTCGCCAGAAGAGCTTCAATATCATTAATGAGTCTGCGACTTGGGTTTGAGGTCATGCGAAGGTATTATAATTCTTAGAGTAAAAACATCGCCCTACAGCAATAGATTAAAAAAACAGAGGGCGGGTGGGTGCATAAAACTTGACTGCAAAAGTCAAATTTTATGCTCTACACCCGCCCTCGCAAAACTCCCTTAATAAGCGTCTTGCAATTCGTAAAAATCAGGGGAAATGTAATCTTTCCGCAGCGGCCAGCCTACCCAATCTTCGTTCATCAAAATCCGTTTCAGATTCGGATGTCCTTCGTACACAATGCCGTACATATCGTAGGATTCCCGCTCTTGAAAGTCGGCTGCTTTCCAAATCCAGTATACTGATGGCACTCTGGGATCTTCGCGGGGTACGAATACTTTGACGCGGACTTCTTCAGGCTTGGAAGCATTGTCTGTCAGTTTAACCAAGTGGTAGACGCTGACTAAATCTTGTCCCGGCCCTTGGTCGTAGGCGCACTGGCACTGCATATAATTAAACCCGTAGGCATACAGTGCTGTTGACATTGGAATTAAGAAGTCTCGATCGACCTTTAATATCTCCACGCCCAAATTATCGGCCGCTAAAGCTTCATGTTCAAAGCCATTTTGAGTCAACCACTGGGAAACCTTCCCGGCTTCAACAATTGAGGTTTCTGTCTCAGCCACGGTTTACCTCCTGTTTTTGTCCTGCAAGCAGGGCCGGTGGTACTGGCATTCCCATAGCTTCCGTCAATTCCTTCGGCGGCGCTATCCGGCCTGGAATAGACAAGTATTTGCCGTCCAAAATGTCGTCTACTACTTTCATTTTGTGGGGTCTGGTGTAGTAGCGGTGGGTTGGCAGCAAATTGGCCCGTTCTTGCATGGAATCGTTGGCGATTTTTTTCCGCAGTTTGATAATTGCGTCAATAATCGCTTCAGGGCGGGGGGGACAGCCGGGGATGTACACGTCTACGGGAATCAGTTTGTCAACGCCTCTGACTGCTGTGGGGGAGTCCATGCTGAACATTCCGCCGGTGATGGTGCATGCGCCCATCGCGATGACGTATTTGGGTTCCGGCATTTGTTCGTACAGCCGCACCAAGATGGGGGCGTACTTCATGGTAATTGTGCCGGCGGTGATGATCAAGTCGGCTTGCCGGGGGCTCGATCGCGGTACTAAGCCGAATCTGTCGAAGTCAAAGCGCGATCCGATCAAAGCTGCAAATTCGATGAAGCAGCAGGCTGTGCCGAAAAGCAGCGGCCACAGGCTGGAAAGTCTCGCCCAATTGTAGAGGTCATCCACTGTTGTCAGGATGACGTTCTCTGAGAGTTGCGATGTGACTTCCGGGCGCTCGACTGGGTTGATCAGCGCTTTTTGTGATTTGTCAGAACTTAAGACCATTCCAAGGCTCCTTTGCGCCATGCATAGACAAGAGCAATAACGAGGATCGTGATAAAAAACAAGGCTTCGATGAAAGCCAACAGTCCTAGCTGGTTGAAAGCAACCGCCCAAGGATAGAGGAAGACGGTCTCTACGTCGAAGATGACGAAGACTAGGGCGAACATATAATATCTGATGTTGAACTGAATCCAGGCTCCGCCGATCGGCTCGACGCCGGATTCGTAGGTAGTGCGTCGGTCGTAGGGACGACTTTTCGGGCGCAGTACCTTAGACGCCGTGAGGGCGAGGATAGGGACTAGGCTGGAAATTAACAGGAAGCCTAAGAAATACTCGTAGCCGCTGAGTGCAAACACGGTGAATAATTACTGCCTAGGTGAAAGGGTTCTGTAACTTGTCTGTTACATTATATAGATTTTGGGTAGCTAAAATTACGAGTTAGTTGAGATTAATCCTCCATCTTCTGCAATAATTTTTAATGTATATTTTAAGATTAGCTTACCTACTCTTTTTGAGCTATGAGCGATCGAGCCACTGAAACCAAAACCCTCGATCGGCACGAGTGCCGCGCCTGCGGCTACGTCTACGATCCGAAAAAAGGGAATCCTAAAAATGACATTGCCCCTGGCACGGCTTTTGAAGATTTGCCCCAAACTTGGGTCTGTCCCGTTTGCGGGGCGCGCAAGTCGGTGTTTCAAAATCTCGGTCAGCAGGAAGGGGTATCGGGATTTAAGGCAAATCAGCGCTACGGTGTCGGTGTCAACGGCATGACCGAAGGTCAGAAAAGTTTGCTGATTTTTGGCGGCTTGGTCGTTGGTTTCTTGTTTTTACTTAGTATGTATGGTTTGCAGTAAAACGATTGTGAGATTTTGGCAACGAATTGTAATGTTATTGGCCGCTGCGCTCATCTGTACGAGTTGCAGCACCATCGGTTCTGTGAGTTACAACCCCTGGCAAGTGATTTCCTTGCCGACGGAAGCTAATTTGCAGGATATTGCCTTTACGGGCAATCCTCAGCACGGCTGGGTTGTGGGTTCTGAGGCGACTCTGCTCGAAACCCTTGACGGTGGCACTAGCTGGAAGTCTATAGCACTGGATATCGACGATCCTCGATCGCGTTTTGCCTCGGTGAGTTTTTCGGGTTCCGAAGGCTGGATTGTCGGCCAGCCTTCTGTTTTGCTCCACACGAACGATGAGGGCAAGTCTTGGACGCGGATTGCTTTGAGCAGTCAGTTGCCAGGTTCTCCGAGTACGATCGCAGCTTTGGGCCCGAATTCCGCCGAAATGACGACCGATGTCGGGGCGATTTACCGGACTTCTGACGGCGGCAAAAATTGGAAAGCTGTCGTCCAGGATTCTTTTGGGGTAGTTCGCAATATCAACCGTTCTGAAGACGGGCAGTATGTTGCGGTTTCCTCGAAGGGCAATTTCTACTCGGTGTGGAAACCAGGACAAGAAGCTTGGGAACCTCACAACCGCAATAGTTCTCGCCGCCTGCAAAATATGGGCTTTACCAAGGACGGGCGTTTGTGGATGCTCGCCCGCGGCGGTCAAATTCAGTTTAGTGACCCGTCCAATCCTGAAGGTTGGGGAAAACCGTTTTTTCCCGATCGCAAGGCGAGTTGGGGTTTGCTGGACATGGCTTACCGGACTGATAATGAAGTTTGGGTAGCCGGCGGCGGCGGCAATTTGCTGTGCAGTTTGGACGGCGGGAAAACTTGGCTAAAAGACCGCGAAGTTGAAGATGTTCCGGCTAATTTTTACAGGATTGTCTTTATGGGCCCCGATCGCGGATTTGTGATCGGCGCGAGCGGTACTTTACTTAAATATCAAGGTTCCGCGCAAGCTGCTTGATAGTAGAATAGTAATAGAGATTGTCTGTCAATTTGTTGTTGAAAGGAGGATTCTAAATGGCTGGTACAACTGGAGAACGTCCGTTTGGGGACATTATTACAAGTATCCGTTATTGGGTAATTCACAGCATCACCATTCCGGCTTTGTTTATTGCTGGATGGCTGTTTGTGCAAACGGGTTTGGCTTACGATGCTTTCGGAACTCCTCGCCCTAACCAGTATTTCACACAGCAGCGGGAAGAAGTGCCGATTATTTCGGATCGCTTTGAAGCTAAGAAACAAGTAGATCAGTTCATTAACGCCAAGTAATTTAACAAGGATTTGGAAAAATGACGAGCAGAACCCCAAATAATGAGCCAATTTCGTATCCGATTTTTACGGTGCGCTGGTTGGCAGTTCATACTTTAGGTGTCCCAACAATTTTCTTTTTGGGCGCGATCGCAGCAATGCAATTTATTCAACGATAGGAGTTTACAATGCCTGAGCGCGTTCCTAATCCCAACGAGCAGCCTGTTGAGTTAAACCGGACTTCTTTGTATTTGGGTTTGTTGCTGATTTTTGTTTTGGGTATTTTGTTTTCCAGTTATTTCTTTAATTAACTGGTGTCTGAGTTTGCTTTCGATAGTTCCATCGAATTTGTTTAGCTGTAAATTAGTGAGGTGATGGCTATGTTTAGTGAAAGTGGCAGAATTCCTTTGTGGCTGGTAGCTACTGTTGCAGGCCTCGGTGTTCTCAGCATTGTGAGTCTTTTCTTCTACGGTGCTTATGCCGGTTTGGGTTCTTCGATGTAAGGAGAATCAAGCTGATTTTCGGCTTTTAACCCCCCTTTTTCAAGGGGGGTTTTAATTATGCGAATTGTGTTGGTAAATCGGGGATAACTGTTATCGATAGTGTGAATTTTTTGGCCAGTTTATGATATAAGTTCCGGTGGCACCGGAATTATTGTTGACTGTTGACTGTTGACTGTTAACTCGGGGTCGAAAAACTGAATGATAGTTGAGTCTTGACTGTTGATTCCATTTTACAATTCCGATGCTAGCGGAGTTGATATGAGAATTTAATCCGGCGTTGTCAGATGAAGATTTTTGGTGGTTGGGTGGAGATTTGCTCAATCAACTGCTGGCATTGCGGGTTCACCAATAACCCCAAAATCGAGCGCCACTAGCCGACGATCGCTAAGAGAGTGTGAGCCGATCGTGAAATTAGCCAAAAGTTGCGAGTAGAATGGTGCAAGAGCCGATCGCTCGATCGTAGTGCACAGCGAAATATGACCCCACCGCCGCCGCCCCGCAAACCTCAAACCGTCTTGGGTGCGATTACCCAAGCAGTCCAGACTATTGCTAAGGTTAATTTTAACCAGCTAGCGCTGAAACCTAATGCCAAAGTACCCGAATTGTGGGTACAGGATGCTGGTGCAGCTAAAGCTGAGGTTTATCCGCTGTTGGGCGATCGATATTTGTTAGGTCGATCGTCCAAATCTTCAGATATTGTAGTTCGCAATCCCGTTGTCAGTCACGTGCACTTATCCCTGTCGCGCGATACTCGGCGGCGGACTCCTTTTGTCATCAAAGATGAAGACTCCACAAACGGTATTTACAATGGCAAAAGGCGAGTTAAAAGTATGTCCCTGCGTCACGGAGACGTGTTCACTTTAGGGCCGCCGGAACTAGCCGCCGCTGTCAGAATTCAGTACGTATATCCGCCGCCTTGGTATTTGCAACTTGTGCGTTACAGCTTTTACAGCGTCAGCGGAATCACCGCTTTGATTGCCGTGTTGGTAGGCATGGAATCGACAAAGTTTCAAGTGAGGCCTCTGCCAAGAAGTATCAATGGCCCCGTGATTGTTTACGCCCGCGATGGGCAAACTCCCCTGCGTCCTCCTCAGAATAACGCTCACTTAGAATTAAAGCAATTACAGGATTTTTCGCCTTATTTATCCAAGGCGGTACTTGCTTCGGAAGACAGTCGCTACAATTGGCATTTGGGAGTAGATCCGATCGGAGTTTTGCGCGCGCTTTTGACCAACGTTCGCGGGGGAGGAATTCGCGAAGGCGGAAGCACTGTGACGCAGCAGTTAGCGAGAAGTTTGTTTCGAGATTATGTGGGAACTCAAGATTCGGCAGGACGTAAGTTACGGGAAGCTGTAGTTGCGTTGAAACTGGAGAATTATTACAGCAAAGATGAGCTGTTGCTGACTTATTTAAATCGGGTGTTTTTGGGAATTGACCTTTACGGTTTTGAGGATGCGGCTCGGTTTTATTTTGGGAAGTCGGCGAGGGATTTAACTTTGTCAGAGGCGGCAACTTTGGCAGGGATTTTGCCTGCTCCCAACAGTTTTAATCCGATTCAAAATTATCAGTTGGCGGTACAGTACCGCGATCGAGTGATCGAACGGATGCGGGCACTGGGGACGGTTTCTCAGGAAGAAGCCGATCGCGCAAGGCGATCGCGAATTGAGATCAATCCTAAAGCCCGCCAATATCTGCAAAGTACGATCGCTCCTTATTTCTACAGTTATGTATTTGACGAATTGGAGTTTTTGCTGGGGGAGCAGTTAGCCAGAGAAGGCAATTTTATTGTAGAAACAGGTTTGAATCCCGGCCTGCAAAAAGTGGCTGAAGCTTCCCTCAGAAATGCTGTTGAAAATGCCGGAGCCAGTGCAGGTTTTTCTCAAGGAGCCGTGGTAACTCTCAATAGTACAACCGGGGAAGTCTTAGCTTTAGTTGGGGGCGTAGATTACTTGAAAAGTCAGTTTAATCGGGCTACTCAAGCTTTGAGACAGCCTGGTTCTACATTTAAGATTTTCACCTATGCAGCGGCCCTGGAACGGGGAATCTCACCCGATAAAACTTATTCTTGCGCTCCCCTTTCCTGGGGCGGACAAAGTTACAGCGGCTGCGAAAGAACCAGCGGCAGTGCGGATATGTATCGGGGTTTAGCACAGTCGGAAAATGCAGTTGCTTTGAGAATTGCACAAGATGTCGGTTTAGACAATGTAGTGGGAATGGCAAGACGTTTGGGAATTACTTCGGAACTGCGTTCTAACCCTGGTTTAGTATTAGGTGAAAGTGAAGTTAATGTGTTGCAATTAACGGGTGCTTTCGGGGTTTTGGCAAATCGGGGTTTGGGCAATCGCCCCCACGTAATTAAGCGAATTATTGACAGCAGCGATTGCAAAGATCGAAATGATTTTAAGAGTTGCCGGGTGATTTATGAGTATCAAAAAGATGGCATTGCCAATCGGCAGTTAGTTTCGGAAGCCGTAGCGGATACGATGACTGATATGCTGCAAGGTGTTGTGCGGGGAGGTACGGGTAGCAGTGCTGCTTTGGGGTTGGGAGAAGCTGGAAAAACAGGTACGACTAATGATAATAGAGATTTGTGGTTTGTCGGTTATATTCCGAGTCAGCAACTGGTGACTGGAGTTTGGTTGGGAAATGATGATAATTCTCCGACTGGGGGAGGTAGTTCAAATGCCGCTCAGTTGTGGGGGGAATATATGCGGCAGGTGGCGCGTTGAGTCATTAGTCATTAGTCATTAGTCATTAGTCATTAGTCATTAGTTAGTGGTTGGTTGTTAGTTGTTGGCGAGCATAACTAATCGCCAAAAAAGATTTAGCAGTAAGGTGCGCGGCCCGGCGCACCCTACGAGGATTTAGGGGGAATTTCTGCGCTTATCCTAGAGTCTGAGAAACTGGCCGACAGCCAGACAATATTGAGTGCAAATTGACAACATTTCCGATTACCGCGATCGCAGGTGCTGCAAATCCGGCAGCCTCAACTTGCTCTACAATTGTACCCAAAGTCCCAATCAATTCTTCTTGTTCCGGCCGCGTTCCCCAGCGCACTAACGCTATGGGCGTTTCTGCACTCAATTCGGCTGCTGTTAACTGACCGATAATATAAGGCAAATTGTGGATTCCCATGTATACTACAATGGTTTCGGAGCCGCGGGCGATCGCCTGCCAATTTACCTCCGGTCGATATTTGCCCGCTGATTCGTGGCCGGTGACAAAGGTGACAGAGGAACTGTACGATCGATGTGTTAAAGGAATTCCCGCATAAGCAGGGGCAGCAATCCCAGAAGTTACGCCGGGGACTACTTCTACTGACACTCCAGCTTTTACCAACTCTTCCATTTCTTCGCCACCGCGGCCGAAGATAAACGGATCGCCGCCTTTAAGACGAACTACGATCGCATTATCTCCAGCTTTTTCTATCATTAACTGAGTGGTTTCGTCCTGCATTAACGAGTGACGCCCTTTGCGTTTTCCGGCATCAATTCGTTCTGCTTGGGGGTTGATTGCTGCCAAAATTTGAGGGCTGACTAAAGCGTCATAAATCACCACATCCGCACACTCTAACAAAGCTTTTCCCTTCAAGGTCATCAAACCCGGATCTCCGGGCCCCGCACCTACTAAATACACTTTTCCTAAAGACATCTTTCTTGCTTCCTTTACCTCTTCTGTGCCTCTGGGGTTCATTTTTGAATTAAATTCCCAATTAAGTCTGCTAATTGTACACTTGCGCCTAGAGGATTCGCGAGATGAAGTTCCGCCGCAGGAAATTGCTGCTTTAGCTGTGCGACATTTTTGGCGATCGCATCTGTAATTCCTCCATTAAATAAGAAGTATGGCACAATCCCTATTTGCTGCTGTCCACCACGAACCAAACTGTCAATTTGCTCTGACAAACTCGGCTTTACCGACCAATAAGCTGTCAGCGCACCGAGTTTGCTGGCGATTTCCTCAACTGTCGAGTTACCTCCGGGCCGACGGCTGCCATGAGATAATAAAATCCATTTTGGCAATAGCAGATTGGGGAGAAAAGCAACCTCTTCCATCTGACTTTTCACCAATTTTGTTAAGCCTGCTTCCTGGGAACCTAAATGCGGGCGCAATGCAATTTTTAGCTTGTCACCAAAAGTTTGTTGGGCAATTGCCACCTCTGCCGGTATGTCTTCGGCGACGTGAACTCCCGGCAATAAAAATACAGGCAGTATTTGCAATTCTGTCAGTCCCAGCGACAAAGTACGTTCGCCAAAACTGCAAATTTGTTCGTGCAGCGGTGCGGGGCCGAGTTCTAAGGTGGCGGTTGCGACTGCGGGGAATGAGTCAGCCAATGTTTGAGACAGCAGTTGACCTAGGTTTTCCAAAGCTAGTTGGGGTCTGGGGTCACGGCTGCCGTGAGAAACTAATAAATAGGTCGATGATCGCAATTTCAATATAGATTTGATGTTAATGTTCGAGCCGGATTTAAAATAATTATAACACCGTGGGGCGCGTGACTTGAAAAATACTCAACCCTCAACCTGAAGCTTGCGAGTCACGCACCTTTAACAACTAAAGCAAAGTACCCGGCTGGGAAATTAATCAACACAGGGCTTAAATTTTCTAAGCCGCCCACCTTACAAAAGAAGGTGCGCGGCTTAAAAATTACTTACTAGAGGGCTTAAATCTTCTAAGCCACACACCATAAACAACTCACAAATTAACCTTTGGGAGCGGGATCGGCGATGTATTTGAAAGTAGGTTCCGAGTTCCAAGGGCCGCGTTCATCCTTGCCATTTGTGGACAAGTTAAAGTATAGATCTACGGTGTTATCTGGCGGAATGTTGCCGAACATCGGATCGGTGAGTTTACCCAGCGATTCCAGAGCTTTCATGAACATTTGAGTGTGAGAAATTTCGCGAGTCAGCAGAAACTGCAACGTCTTTTTCGTTCCCATATCCGGTGCTAGTTTAATCAACTCTTCGTAAGTTTGGCGGGCTCCTGCTTCCGCGCCGATATCAGCGCGCAAATCGCGCACCACATCCCCGCCTTCGTTGATATAAGCTGCTGTCCAAGCTTGACCTTGGCTGTCCAACAAGTGTGGGCCTATGCCACGCACGGCAAACAAAGTGCTTTTGTAAGCTTCTGTTTGGTCAACGTTTTTGGTGTGCATTTCTATGAGTTGGCCCACCATTTCTAAGTGGCTGAATTCTTCGATAGCAATATCTTGAAGCATATCCTTAATCCCTGGATTTTCACAGTGGAATGACTGCACCCAGTATTGCAAAGCTGCTGTGAGTTCTCCGGTTGCTCCGCCAAACTGTTCTAGCAGCAATTGGGCAAAACGGGGGTTGGCTTCGTCTACTGTGACTGCAGCCATTAATTCTTTTTTATGAAAAAACATGGATCGGTACCTCTTTTTAGTTCGGTTGTTAAAGTCTGAAGGATTGCAGACTTTATCTGTGTTCGCCTTCAGAATCCATTGTGCGACAATCGATCGCACCGAGCCTCGGTCGATGGATACATCTAGCTCGACAAATTTCTCTGCTTTCAGGTAGAGTTTAAATATGAAATTTTACTTAGTGAGTCGGTAGACCAAATTACAATTTACAAGCTGCATTATTGTCGCACTCGGTTAATTTTGCTGACAGGGCATCGAGATGCCGCAGCCACTGAACGCCACCAACCCAAGTGCGAGAGGGGAGGTGTCCGATTGGTGCTTGCTGACTAAATTTAATCTGCCCTAAAGTAGTAGCAGAATTGTAGGTTTGCCAGTTGACCCGATCGCAAAATCTGATATAGTCTCCCTTAACGCTTTCGTAAATCTGTTTTTGGACGCTGAAGCCAAACCGACCTTGACTGTAGTGCAGCCAAAGGCGATCGACTGTTTGCAAATCTTCGCAGGGGATCTGGTAAATTTGGCTAATTTCTAGCTGAGTTCCCGGTTGCTGGGAAAGAGATTGACACATCAAGCCCCAAGTTTCGCGATCGGCTTCTTTCCAATTTTTGTTTGACAAAAAATCTCGCAGTTTGGTATAATTAATTCCCCGGGCAGAAATCAGGGTATGATCTAGATTTGAAATAACAGAGAAGGGAAAATTTTCTGCGGAATTGGCTACGGCATTTGTGGGTAAAATCGGAGAATCAGGAGTTGGTAGCGCGTTGAGATCAGAAGAGTTGTCGCTATGATTAAGAGCAGGAGCGATCGGCTTTTTGGGCGAAAGCAAATGTTGATGGCGAATATCTAAAGCTGCTTTGATATCATCCAAAACTTCCGTAGCAAAACTGTACCGCTGAGTGAGACGAGTTTGTAGCAATTTATCTAAAATTTCACCTAACTCGTCGCTAATACTCGTGGCTTTGGGGAGAAACTCGCGCCACCACCAGCGCTCGTTGTTGCAGTCGTACATATCCAAGGGAGGAACTTGCGTCATCAGGCGAACGCAAGTAACCCCTAAACTGTAAAGGTCGCTAGCAGGAAATACTTTGCCGCGCATTTGTTCGGGAGCTACATAATCTTGACTGCCGATGAGCGTTGCTGAACGGAGTATCGCTGAATCAGTCAGCAGTTTGGCTATGCCGAAATCGATCAATACGAGTTTGTTGTCCGACTGTCTGCGGATAATATTTTCGGGTTTGATATCGCGGTGAATGACGCGCTTGTCGTGGATAAATTGCAGCACGGGCAATAAGTCTTGCAGCAGTTGCCAAATTTGATTTTCATCGTAGACACTCTTGTCTAATTCTTGTTTAAGAGTCTGCCCCTCTATAAACTCTTGAACTAAATAAATATGACCTTCTTGTTCAAAGCAGGCTAATAATGTGGGGATTTGCGGGTGTTGTCCGAGTTCGTCTAAACGGACGCCTTCTTGCCGAAATAATTCAACTGCTTTGTTGAAAATTTCGGGGTCGCGGTCGTAAAAATAAAATTGCTTGACTGCACAGCGGGGTAGAGATGGGATGTCTTCATCAATTGCTAGGAAAGTTTTACCAAATCCGCCTCTACCTAAAAGTTCAATCGGGCGATATCGCTGTCTCAGCAAGAGGTTAAAGCCGCAGTTTAAGCAAAATTTGGCGGTGTGGGAGTTTTGAGGATTTTGACATTCTGGGTTGATACAGTAGCTCATATCGATTTTAGATTTTAGATTTTAGATTTTGGATTGCGGAGAAGAGTTTTTTTTAAACGAACCGCGAAGACGCGAAGCGACGCGAAGGAATAGGGAAAAGAGAAGAGAGAGAAAAGGGATGGTTGATAACTCATGCGGTGTGGGATAAGCTGTCCCGCTTCTGGCGTTGTATTTTTCGGGCGGGCGGGACACCCCACAAGCATTTCATCTGAGATATTGCACCATTCTCAATCAGGCTTTTAGGGGTGGGCTAGAAGATCCCACCCTAAAAGAAATTCATTCTTTGTGGAACAGGCATCTTGCCTGTTCTTAAAAATGGTGTCAGAGGTGAGTTTTATCAAACTGGACTGTAGATGCGCCTGGGCTGATAAGGCTATTTTAATGCGCTGGATCGAATCGGGACGCGGCCAGAGCTGCCGAACCCACGCCCCATGACCGAAAGCATCCAGGATACAAGCCCCCGGGTTCATCCGTGGAGACATAAAAAACCTGTATCCGATAAAGGAGCCCCCGAATTTATCCGTGGGGTCAATTCTAAAATCTAAAATCTAAAATCTAAAATCGATTGAGTGCTGGGGGCGAGATAATTGCCGATCGCCCTGTGCGATCATCGCACAGACCGAAAATTGTGCTAAACTCTTACTGTGCCTGGAATTTAATGCACAATCGATCTGTCCGGTTCAGGGACGCTCAAAAATATTTCAAAATATTTTTGCCTTACCCCTAGACTTGTGCTGAGATCTGGTGCTATAGTTAAAACTGATACGGCGAGCGTAGCCAAGTGGTTAAGGCAGTGGTTTGTGGTACCACCATTCGTGGGTTCAAGTCCCATCGTTCGCCCTTTTGATTCTCCACTGTTTAATACGATCGCCCGTTGCCTGTACGGTAATTTGCGATGCTCTTAGGGTGTGCAGTGCACACCTTAATTTTTTTTGGGATGTCGCGGTTCTGTCGGCACAAGTTCCGATGTGCTAATCTTAAATCCAATCTAAAATCTAAAATCTAAAATCAAAATATGCCATCTTTAGTAACAGAAGATTGGGGATATAAATTTAGTGGCGAGCGCACAATTAATAAGTTTATTCGGGATATAGAAGGAGAAGCGGCTTTAGCGAAATATTGCGATTGGGAATGCAAAGAGCGTGCGGAAATTCTGATGTCGGAGATAGCTGGCAAATCCCACAATCTTTTCTACGTGCGTCGCCAAAAGGTAAATGAGAGATTTTCGGAAGAAGAAATCTGGGAATTGCTGCTTGCTACGGATGGAGATGATTTTGAATTACCCGAATTGTTGCAAAAAGCAGATCGCACTTTGCGGTTGTTAGCAACTGTACGCTGTGAAGACGGAATCGGCGGTTTAAAGCTGCTGGATGCTGGTTTGGTGGCGATTCCCAGAGGGAGGAAAGATGGGTATGCTTTGCCGGTTCAGTTGCGACTTTTGGCTAACAGTAGATCGCCAATTCCTGTAAAGTCGATCGCCCGCGTCCAACAAATGCCATTTTGGGACGACAGACACATACCAACTACCGAACAGCTAAAAGTTTGGCATACTTTTTTAAATGTTGAAAAACGCATCGCGGAAGCGCGTCAATTTTGCGTGCCTTTCCGAGGACACAATTACGGTTCCGGCTTCAAAATCGTCACTTTTGAAATCGATCGTAATTCCGCAACTCTTGATGGCTACGAGGAAAATTCCTTAGAATTGGGCGACTTTCGCGAAAGGCTAAAAAAGGCACGAAATGAAGAAATTATCCTGTTTGATTCCCCCCCCGGAAGCAGAAGCAGCCGCGATGGAGAGACATTGGGTAGCATCGCCGAAATTGACTTTGAACATGGTAAATTACGGATTAAGTTAGATGTTGATTTAGGCGATCGCATGGCGGGCGGCAGATATCAACTGCCGAAACAAGGATTCTTGTATTTTGAGGCTGCGGGCGATATCAGTCAGATCGAACGCAAGAAAAAAGCTTTAAAAATGCTGACCGACGGGCGCGCTCAAAATCCCTATTTGAGCGAGTTTTTATTCGACTCTTCTCAGGCGAGAATGCCGGAAAAACTGATTAAATTGGATCGGGAAAACTTATTAAATCGCAATGCTAATGACGACCAACTTGCCGCCGTAGAAACCGTGCTTTCGGCGCGGGATTTAATTTTGATTCAAGGCCCGCCGGGAACTGGCAAAACGACTGTGATTGCGGAGATTTGCTATCAAATTGCCCGTCAGGGCGGCAAAACGCTCATTGCTTCCCAAGCAAATTTGGCTGTAGACAATGCTTTGAGTCGGTTAGTTCACAATCCGGCGATTCGGGCTTTGCGGAAGGGAAAAGCTCATAAGGTGCAGGAAGAAGGGCAGCCGTTTTTAGAGGAAAATGCGATCGGCACTTGGCTGCAAAATACGGCGACTGACTGCGAACAAAAGCTCTCGCAGCGCCTGACTAATGTCAAATCTTTGCGCCAGTTGGTGGCAGAATCAGAGCGATTTACCGCCTACTGTGCCGCCGAAAGAGATTTTTTTAATGAACTAAAACACCTGCACGACAGCAAAGCAAATATTGAGGAAAAGTGCAACCAACAAGCAGCCGATTATGAACGGAATTTAACCAAAAAAAGCGAGATTGAATGTGTGGTTTCGGGGCTAGAGAATCTACTGGATGCGCCGCAAGTTAACTGGGAATCTCCAGAAGTTGCCGAGTTTATGCCGAGGTTAAAACCCTATTCAGAAGGCAATGTTTTAATAGAAAACTTTATGGCAAATGTTCGGATTGCCACTAGCAATGCTATTCAAATAGGTTTCGATCGCCCTGCTTGCGGCGCGTTTGGGATTGCGGTTTGGCTGCAGGAAACTGTAGCAGCGCAAATATCGGAATTTAAGACAGCATTCGATCGCGCTGATGATATTTGTCACGCTATGTCAACGGTTGCGGAGTCGTTGCGGGTGTCGCGGCAGATGTCGGATGCTGTGAATCAACTCGAATTGGGCGATCGGCAAAATCAGACACACCGCCAAAATCTTGAACAGAAAATCAAGAATTTGGAACTGCGAAAAGCGGAAATTGCAGCAGTTGTTGTCGCCGTTGCACAGTGGATTGAGACAGCAGATACGGGACTTTATGAAGTCGTGAAAAATTGCTGGGAAACGGGCGCAATGCTCACGGATGATATGGTAGAATTGCCCGCAGGATTGTTGAAAATTGCCCGATCGCTCAAATTGCCGATCGTGCCGCCCAAATGCAAAATCAATTTGCCCGATTTGGATCGGTTGCAAAAGGCGGTAGCCCACGAAGAAAGCGCAGGTTTTAAGGATATACAAGGGCAACAGTTCCGGTTTAGCGAGTTTTTGCACCTAAATTTGAGTCAAACGCCGATCGTGCTCTCTGCGGGCGATCGTACACAGTGGCAACAACTCGCCAAAGACTTCGCCAGCTACTCCCAAGTCAGCCAAAGTCAGCGCAAATTTATCATCGAAAAAGCTCGCACTTTCTTAGCTAGCATTCAACAATTTTACAGTGAATCATTGCAGCCAAATCATATCCAGGCTACCTTCGATCGCCTAGTCAAAGAATTGCTGCACAGTATCCTCGCCAATGCCCGTCAGTGCGTGGTTCCCCTGAAAACCGAAACCGAACAGCAGCTTATCAAACAGCAACAGTTATTAGATAAAATCGGTCAAACCTTGAGCCAGCAGGAAATAGCCGCCGCTAAACTTCAGGTAGAAACAGCGCAGCAAGAGGCTAACTTAAAAATTAGCGAAGTTACTAATTTGTTGCAAGCAATTGTCCAGCAGCCCCATGTACCTGAAAAATTGCGGATTTTATCCGAACAATATCTCGCCCAAAAATCGAATATTTGGGAGCAGCCGCAGCAGTTTGTCAAGCAAGTTGAGGCTTGGAAAGCAAGCGCGCTTCAGCTTGAAAAATCCATTGCTGAGTTAGATCCTTTTGGGGTTTTGGAAACCATCAAAAACACCCTTGACGAGCATTTCTCCCCGCTACAAATTGCGGCTGCAACTTCGCAGCAGCAACTCGCTCAACTTCAAGCAGAGTTAAGCGAAATTAACGCTCAACTCCAACAGCAGCAACCAACACCAGCATTACTTCTTGAGAGAAATTGGTGGGAGTCAGTATGGCAAACTATCCCCAGTCAATACCAGCCCGAAGTTCCGAATACAGGATTATTTAGTGTAGCTTTTCTGAACAAAATTAACCGTTTATTCAAAACCTGGCAGCGGAAATTAGAGCAAGAAGAAACCGCCCTAAATCGTTCTCAAAACTTTGTAACTGATTGGATTCAAAAACTCCGCAATCCATCAGAAAAAGACCGCAACGATTTAAAGCAAATTTATATTGACAATGCCAACGTAATCGGCATTACTTGCGTGCAAGCTGCCAGTTTCGATTTTACTAAAAACTTTCCCAGCTTTGATGCAGTCATCATTGACGAAGTTAGCAAATGCACTCCCCCAGAGTTATTAATTCCCGCTTTGAAAGGCAGAAAGTTAGTATTAGTGGGCGATCACCGACAATTGCCGCCGATGTTTAATCAAAGTACGATCGACGATATTGCCGAAGACATCGGCTGTACCGGAGACGAACTTAGCTTTATCAAAGAATCGCTGTTCAAAGTTTTGTTTGAAAATGCCAGCGACAGCATCAAAAAAATGCTGACAACTCAGTATCGAATGCACCCACAAATCATGGGCGCAATCAATCAGTTTTACCAGCAAAAGCTCAACTGTGGCATTCAGGAAGCTGACACAAAACGCGCCCACAACCTCGCAGGTAGAATCATTCAAGAAAATAATCACATTCTGTGGGTGAAAACGCCGATCGGACAAGGGTTTGAAGAGGAAAAACAGGGTACTTCGCGGTGGAACGTCAAGGAGATTGATGCGATCGAGCGTTTGTGCGAACAAATGGACACAGCTTGGCGGCCCAAAGTTGCCGAGGGTGAACCGCCAAAAGAAATCGGAATCATCACTTTTTATGCTGCTCAATTAAATGCAATTAAAGACAGAATCGAAGGCGATAGATTCCCTGCTTTGAGTATCCGCACTGGTACGGTTGACATATTTCAAGGCATGGAAAGACCTGTAATTATTGTCAGCACTGTGTGTAATAATGTTAGGGGCGATATTGGATTTGCTAAGGAACCAGAACGGGTGAATGTGGCATTTTCCCGGGCTCAAGAATTGCTAGTAGTTGTCGGCTGCCACGATTTATTTACCCAACAAACAGGTACAGTGGGGAAAATGTATCAGGAAGTTTCAAAAACGGTGCGTCACTGCGGAGGTTTTGTAGATGTCTCTAGCGTCCTCAACTAAACCAATTGACTCGAATTTAAGTTCGCTAGCCGAACAGATTGAGCAACAAAATCCGGGTTTGTCGGTGTTGGCGGCGCGTCAATTCCGCTTTGCAATCCGCCAAACTCCGCTGGAGGTGGCGATTAGCGAACCGCGCGAGTTTAACGTGTTGGAAGAGTTCATTTTGCGGGCGGGCGTTGAGTTTGAACCTGCGCCAACTTTGAAGGAATTGGCGGATTTGCTGGGTTTGGATGAGATTTTTGTGAAGACTACGGCGGCGACTCTGGTTAGTTTGGAAAGCTTGGAGGTGGCTGAAAATGGGCAAATTGCGATCGCCCCGCAAGGTAGAGATTTTTTTGCTAAAGGTGCGGTTAGTCGATCGCAAATTCAATCAATTTATGCCATTTCCGATCCGCTGAATCAAACTCTTACCTTTAAATTTGATCCTTTAGCGACAGAATCGGTCAACTTGCCAGATTTAGCAGATTTAATATCCCTAGAACATAAAATTACAGACCTTGCGGATTTAAGTATAGCAGAAATCCAGCCGTTAATTCAAGCTTCCGGCTTAGGAATTCACGTCCCAGAAAACGGCAAAATTGTCTCTGCTTGCGATGTCGTCGGCGACGATTTAGATATTTGGCAAACAGTCTCGATTTTTGTGTTGATAGATGCGATCGAAAATAAAACTACTATTCAAGTCCGACAGGGAAAGCAAATATTAGAAACAGCTTCAAACTTGCTAAACGAACTCGAATCGCAGCAAAAACTTTCCTTAAACGACTTGTGTAAAGTAACCCCAGACACCGCACAGCAAGAATCAGAGACAATCCCCGTCCAGAAAACTCCTAAAAAGCCATCTAAGAAGAAACCCAAGTAAACGATATGATGAGAGCTAAAGTCCTGATTACGAAGTGGTTTGTCGTAAAGACTACAGTCCTGATTAACTGATATCTTGCACCAGGCTCAATTACTTTTTTAGGAACGGGCAAGATGCCCGTTCCACAATAAAATCAAATTTTGTGGAACGGGCATCTTGCCCGTTCTTGACAAGAGTACAACATATAACTATTAACCCACAAATGAGGTGATTGTATAAGGGACAGACTAGATCAATATCGTCAATACCTTCAGACATTAATGAGCCGTTATTCTAAAAAAGTTTTAGACGGCTCTTTAGCAACTAAATTTGGCTGCATTCCCGCCGAAAAACCGAATTCCGCCTCTCGACGGCGCACCCCCATCAATTCAGCGCGAGTGACGGGCTGCGTAGGTTTAAAAGTTCCATCTTGATAGCTGCTAACTATCTTGTTGTCCCGTGCAAATAGAAGTTTTCCGGCACTCCAGTGGGAAATAGGAACGTCGCTATAGGGAGGGATAGAAACATAGCTAGGAAATGTGATATTAGCACCTTGTATTCATTTCAAGGATTCCCAAACTAAAGATACCAATTGCTCTCTGGTAACAGCAAGTTGTGGTCGAAAGGTATTATCTTGAGAAAACCCGGCTACAAACCCCAGGTCCACAGCTTCTTTAATTTCGGAAGCGTAGATATCATCGGTAGCTATCTCCGAATTGTAGAAAAGGCAGTATTGCCTACGGTATTGGTATTTCCTGCGGTATTGGCTGCGGTATTGGTATTTCCTGCGGTATTGGCTGCGGTGATAGCTGCGGTATTGGCTGCGGTGTTGGCTGCGGTGTTGGTATTGGTATTGGTATTGGCTGCGGTATTGCTTCGGTATTGCCTCCGGTATTGCCAATTTCTCCCGGTGCGGATTGATTGGTAGTGAAATAAAAGTGGCCTAATGTGCGGCCTTGGTAAGCTCTTTTACTCAAGCGCCAAGCAGGATCGAGACTGATTTTCATGAAGTCGTTAACATCGCCGTTTGTGCGACCGATAACCACCGATTTACCTTGGTAATCTACCGGAGTTCCAATTAGTAAAACATTGCCATCAACAGTTTCCAAAGTTAGGGTGTATTTTAATGCTAAATCTGTGCCTGCCATGCGAATTGAAAAGCCGTTGCTGTCGGTTGCGCGGCCACAAATACCCGTGAAATCAAAACTAACTAATAAGGGATCGACTTTCACGGGATTAGAGCCACTTTCGCTCCAGCATTTTCGCGTGTCAGAGACTTGTTCTAGAACTAGCAATTGGTAGCCGCCGAAAGGGCGGGGTTGGGCGATGACAATTACTCGGTCTTGGTTAATGTCGGTTTCGTCAAAAGTAAATGCTTTAGCCGAACCGATCGCCCCAAGTGTTAAAATTGCTGAACCTGCCAGTGCGGCCACTGTTCGTACAAGTGAATGTTTCATGATTTTTCCCTATTGGCTCCTTATGGTGATGAGACTTATCTAGAATATAAAAAAGTCGCCCTCTTCAGACAACAAGATAGAATTTTACCATCTCTTGTTCCGGTGATACCAAGTGCGATCGATCGCCGATCGTCACATTGGTTCGTAGTGAAAACTCAACTCCGAGCGAATTTTATGAGGACTTGAGTCCTCCCTACAAAGTTATAAGCGTTATTTTACCGAGGAACTTGATAAGCTGTTCGACCTCTAAATTGTATTTTCCGGGCGGGCGCGACGCCCAATCCACAAGAATTTGATGGGACTTGAGAGTAAAAGTTAGATGAGACTGGGCTGATTACTTGCGGGAAATGATCGCACTCTTCACAAAAAAATGGTGCGTTACACTCTTGTTAACGCACCCTAAAACAAACATTCAAAAACTGTCTTTGCCCTCTAGCGGAACATACTGCTAACAGAACTATCTTCGTGAATCCGCCAAATAGTTTCTCCGAGCAAATTGGCTACCGAAAGCACCGTCAACTGCTGAAAACGGTTCTCTTCAGGCACAGGAATTGTATTCGTAACAATTACCTCTTCCAAAACCCCGCTAGACAAACGCTCGATCGCCGGAGGCGAAAACACCGCATGAGTAGCACAAGCATAAACCTGCCTCGCACCCTCGCGGCGCAACAATCTCGCACCTTCAGAAATCGTGCCGGCAGTATCGATCATGTCGTCCACCAACACAGCAGTTTTGCCCCTGACATCACCGATAAGATTCATCACTTCTGCCACGTTGTGAGCTTGGCGGCGCTTGTCAATAATTGCCAGGGGAGCATCACCAAGCTTTTTGGCAAAAGCTCTCGCCCTAGCGACTCCGCCAACATCCGGCGAAACCACAACAATATCCGTCAATTGCTTGCTCGCCAGATAATCTAAAAGCACCGGCGAACCGTAAACGTGATCGAAAGGAATGTCAAAATAACCTTGAATCTGAGCCGAGTGCAAATCCATCGCCAAAATGCGACCGGCCCCAGCTTCCGTAATCAAATTAGCCACTAATTTTGCAGTAATCGACTCTCTTCCGGCCGTTTTGCGGTCAGCCCTAGCATATCCGTAATAGGGGATGACGGCAGTAATTTGTCTGGCCGAAGCGCGGCGACAAGCATCGATCATAATTAACAATTCCATGAGGCGATCGTTTACCGGACAGCAAGTTGGCTGAATCAAGTAAACATCGCAACCCCGAATCGATTCTTGAATTTGAACGTAGAGTTCCCCATCAGCAAACCGCTTGCGAACCATCGGCCCCAAATCAATCCCCAGATAGCGAGCCACCTCTTGGGCGAGGGGAATATTAGCAGAACCGGAGAACAGCCGCAGACGGTCATGAGCGGAAACCGGCGGCTCGGGAAGCGGAAGCGGTAAAGTAGCAGAACGGATCACAGCAGGCCTCTTGCAGGACGTTTATTCCATCGCTATCTTACCATCTGAAACTAGAAATATTCAGCCAATTTTTTAATAGATTTAACTTTCGGGGCGGCCACAAGTGTGAAGTTAGGCGAATTGAATAGGACTTGCAGAAATATGTCCAACAAATCCGGTTTCTACCCCACATTCGGTATCCTTAACGGTCAGAATCGGTTTTTACTTATTTTTATCCAGCAATAAAACTATGAATTATACTTGAATACCGTACATTAACGGATATAAAACTTTTTAAAGGCATAATTTATTACTGTAAAGATAGAGTTTTCTGCGTAATTATGCTGTATGACACGCCAGGGTGTGGAATGTGGGTTGTAGCGAACTCTGTACTGGCAGAAGTACGATCGCACTTGTGTCCCTGCGTCTAAAAATTCTGGCGAGAGTCAATTTAGGGCTGAGGCTGGAAGTCTAGCCACCCAAAATTCAGCCGAAAGCCGAAGGCATCGGGGTTCAATGCGATAAAAAAGCCACCAACAGGCAATAAACTTGAAAAATACTGTAAAAAAAGTTAAGAATCGGAAGCATACTTCAGATTTTTGATATCGGGCAAAGCAAGGTAGAAATCGATGAGCTTAAGAGAACGCATTGACGAAGAAATCAAAGCAGCCATGAAGTCCAAGGACAAAGTTCGCTTGGAAACAGTTCGCGGCATCAAGAAATTTATTCTCGAAAAAGAAGTCAGCCTTCGTCCCTCTGGCCAAGAGACGCTGACAGAAGCTCAAGAAATGGAAATTTTGATGCAAATAGCCAAACAGCGCCGGGATTCGATCGAACAATACCGCAAAGGTGGCCGCGAAGATTTAGTGGCACAAGAGGAGGCGGAGTTAGCAATTGTTGAAGAGTATTTGCCACCCCAGATGTCAGACGAAGAGGTGAGTCAAGTCGTTGACGAAGTGATTGCCTCGGTTGGCGCTACTTCTGCAAAAGATATGGGCAAGGTGATGGGCAAGGCAATGCAGCAGCTTAAGGGCAAAGCAGACGGTAACAGAATTCAAGACATGGTGAAAGCAAAGCTTAACAGTTGACAGTTGGCAGTTGACAGTTGGCAGTTGACAGTTGGCAGTTGACAGTTGCCAGTAGTCAGTTGACAGTAGTCAGTTGACAGTAGTCAGTTGACAGTTGGCAGTTGACAGTTGCCAGTAGTCAGTAGACATCTCGCATAAATCATCTCAAGCTTTATAGAGATGTATGGGTTAGGCCGGGGGGCGACAATTTATTAGGGCTAAGACCAAAAAACCCGGTTTCTACGAAAAATCGTGCATTTCTTCCTTGAGATATTGACGCAGAAACCGGGTTTTTGATCGGATATGCAGGTGGCAACCTCTGTGTTTTCGTGAAAAAACCCGGTTTCTGACCATCCTGGCGTCCAAGAATGTCAAAAAAATGTAAAATACTAACTTTGGTCGGGACTGGGGACTACAGAGAGTGAAGTATGCTCAAGAGCATTAAAGACCTAGCATTACTAAGTCTGTGAGCGATCGTCTATTTTTTAACAGTTTCAGCTTAAACTTATGCAGCCACCTATTGCTATTGGAACTCTCCTACAAAACCGCTACCGCTTGGTGAATATTTTAGGTCAAGGAGGATTTGGCCGGACTTATTTAGTAGAAGATTTGGGACGGTTTCAAGAACGCTGCGCCCTGAAGGAATTGATCCCGGTGCAAAGCGGGCCTTACGTTTTGGAAAAATCGAAGGAATTGTTTCAAAGAGAGGCGGCAATACTTTACCAAATTGGGCACCCACAAATTCCCCAGTTTCGGGCAATATTTGAAGAGAACCAGCGTTTGTTTTTAGTGCAGGATTACGTGGAAGGGATGACTTACCGCGAACTAATGCTCGATCGAACTTCAAATGGTCGCAGCTTCACCGAAGCCGAAGTCTTGGTATTCATCCGGCAAATGCTGCCGGTACTGGCTCACATCCACGCCCGCGGCATCATCCACCGCGACATCTCCCCAGAAAATATCATCCGGCGGGAAAACGACCAGTTGCCGGTGCTGATTGACTTTGGAGTGGTGAAGGAACTCGCCACCAAAGTCCAGTCTCCCGAAGGAACAGCCCACGCGACAACAGTCGGTAAAATCGGCTACGCGCCGATGGAACAGTTGCAAAGCGGGCGGGCAACAGCCAGCAGCGACCTCTACGCTTTAGCTGTAACGGCGATCGTCCTGCTGACAGGCAAAGAACCGCAGGAATTGCTCGATCAAACAACGCTGCAGTGGAATTGGCAGCAACAAGCGCAGGTGAGCACAGGTTTGGCTTTGGTTCTCAATCGGATGTTGAGTCGGTCTCCGGGCGATCGATATCAATCTGTCAGCGAAGTCGCCCAAGCACTCGACGCCCAAACTAATCCTAAACCTAGCCAGCCAACTGTACCGCCCGCGCAGCCAGCAGTGGTGCCGCCAAATCCTTCGCTAATAGCAACGGTGGCCGTGGGCAGACCGCCCGAGCCCGCCGCCCAGAGTTCCCACCCCCAAAAAAACCAACCAGACCCGTTAATTGAGCCTGCTGCCGACACTTTTTGGGACAATCCCATTGCTGCGATCGGACTGCTGGCGGGCTTAGTAATCTTGACGGGCTTCGGTTCATGGGCTTTAGTCGGCTCATTTCTCAACAATTCGCGCCCCAAACCCACTCCGACAGGGCCAGCACTGACAAGTCCAACGCCGACACTAACTCCGATACCAAACCCGCTACCTTTACCAACCCCAACCCCACAACCTTTACCAACCCCAACCCCGCAACCTTTGCCGGAACCAAGCCCAGAACCTTTGCTGGAACCAACCCTAGAACCTTTGCCGGAACCGAGCCCAGAACCTTTGCCGGAACCGAACCCAGAACCTTTGCCGGAACCGAGCCCAGAACCTTTGCCGGAACCCAGCCCAGAACCAAGCCCAGCGCCAACTCCGACACCAAAACCGACGCCAGCGCCGGCTCCAGCGCCCAAACCGGCGCCCAAACCGGCGCCCGCACCAACACCCGCACCCAAACCAACTCCCGCGCCGTCCCCAACACCCGCACCAACACCCGCACCAACACCCGCACCGTCGCCGGAACCGGCCCCAACACCCGCACCGTCGCCGGAACCGGCTCCAACTCCCGCACCAACACCGGAACCGGCTCCAACACCCGCACCGTCGCCGCAACCGGAACCGGAACCCGCGCCGTCACCGGAACCAGCACCAACACCCGCACCATTGCCCGAACTCTAAACTTCTGGCAAAATTCCCCTAGACTGAGGTTGATGCCAATTAATTGTTAGCTATTTGCCAATGAACTCGCTGCTAATTGCTGGAACTGATACCGACGCGGGCAAAACTGTTTTGACCAGCGCTCTGGCTGCTTATTGGCAAATGTATTTTCCCGATCGCAGTTTGGGAATTATGAAACTCATGCAAACGGGAACGGGCGATCGCGAACTCTACACCCGTTTGTTTCCCCTCGACCAATCCCCCGAAGAACTCAATCCGCTGCACTTTGATGCGCCTTTAGCACCACCGATTGCTGCGGAACGGGAGGGGAGACGTATTGAACTCGAAAAGGTCTGGACGGCTTGGCAAAGCCTCTCGGAGCGCAAGGATTTTGTGTTGGTGGAAGCTTTGGGAGGGCTGGGCTCGCCTGTAACGTGGGAACTGACTGTAGCCGATATTGCCAGGGATTGGCGGCTGAGGGGGGTTTTGGTAGTACCTGTGAAGTTGGGGGCGATCGGGCAAGCTGTGGCGAATGTTGCTCTCGCCAGACACACTGGTTTTAAGCTGAGAGGAATTGTGCTTAATTGCGTTAAAGCTTATTCTGAACAAGAAATTGCCGATTTAGCGCCCGTTGATTTGATCCAGTCGCTGACTCAAATACCTGTGTTGGGTATTTTGCCGCATTTAGATGACCCAACTGACCTTGCTAAATTAGCTAAAATTGCTTCAGATTTAGATTTAGAACGGTTACTGCCAGGGGTTAATTTAGTTGCTCAGACTTCTAAATAACCCTATTCTCAACACCTCTCTTTCTCATTCCTCTCTTCCTCTGCGTACTCTGCGTCCTCTGCGGTTCATTTAAAAAAAATCTCCTGCACAACTCAGATAAGAATGAAGAAGATTTTCTTTTAACCGCAGAGAGCGCAGAGAGCGCAGAGAAAGAGAAGAGAGAGTTTCACAAATTATTCGGGTTTGCTATAATTAGTGATTACCATTTATTAAGTGATTAAATCTAAAACCTCATCAAAAAAAAAGGAGAATAAAACATGGTTTCTACTGTACCAAATTTAACCTCTGTCGATTTATCTCAATTGCGGCTGGAAATTAGAAATTTGCAGCCTCAGCTAGTCGAATGGCGTCGCCTTTTGCATCAAAAACCGGAGTTGAGTTTTGATGAAAATTTAACGGCGCAGTTTATCTCACAAAAGTTGCAGGAATGGGGAATAGATCATGAAACTAATATTGCTAAAACTGGTATTGTCGCCACTATAGACAGCGGCAAACCGGGGCAGGTTTTGGCAATTCGGGCGGATATGGATGCTTTGCCTATTCAAGAAGAAAATGAGGTGGATTATCGATCGCAGCATGATGGAATTATGCACGCTTGCGGTCACGATGGCCACACTGCGATCGCCCTTGGTACTGTTTGTTATCTGGCCAAGCACAAACACAGCTTTTCGGGTAAAGTAAAATTTATATTTCAGCCCGCCGAAGAAGGGCCAGGGGGGGCAAAACCGATGATTGAAGCGGGAGTTTTGAAGAATCCTGATGTTGATGCGATCGTCGGCTTGCATTTGTGGAACAATCTACCTTTGGGCACTGTAGGCGTTCGCAGCGGCGCGCTGATGGCGGCTGTCGAAGTTTTTGACTGCACGATTTTTGGCAAAGGCGGGCACGGCGCAATGCCACATCAGACTGTGGACTCGATCGTAGTTACAGCCCAAATTGTCAGCGCTTTGCAGGCAATTGTCGCGCGGAACATTGACCCGATCGACTCAGCGGTAGTAACTGTCGGCAAATTCCACGCAGGCCACACCCACAACGTCATTGCCGACACCGCTCAAATCGGTGGCACGGTGCGCTATTTCAATCCAGTATATCAAGGTTATTTTGCAAACCGAATCGAGCAAGTAATTGCCGGAATTTGTCAAAGTCACGGGGCAAATTACCAATTAGATTATTGTGCGCTTTATCCGCCAGTTATTAATGATTCGAGAATAGCTGAATTGGTGCGCGGCGTTGCAGAATTAGTTGTCGAAACTCCTGCAGGAATCGTTCCCGAATGTCAAACAATGGGCGGCGAGGATATGTCGTTCTTTTTGCAAGAAGTTCCCGGTTGCTATTTCTTTTTGGGTTCAGCAAATCCAGAGAAAAACTTGGCTTACCCGCACCATCACCCACGCTTTGATTTTGATGAAACTGCGCTGGGGATGGGTGTAGAAATGTTTGTGCGGTGTGTGGAAAAGTTTTGTGTCATGTAAATCAGGCTTTTAGGGGTGGGCTAGAAGCCCAACCCACCACAAAATTTAGTTTTTCTAGAACAAGCAAATTCATGTCTTGTGGAACAGGCATCTTGCCTGTTCTTCAGAATGGTACAACATCTCACATCTTGCACCATTCTCGATAAGCATTTTATGGGCGGGCTAGCAGCCCACCCTACAAGAAAATTTAGTTTTTCTAGAACAAGCAAATTCATATCTTGTGGAACAGGCATCTTGCCTGTTCATGAGAATGGTACAACATCTCAGATATTACCGAGTTTGGAAGATATTCTGCACCATTTTCTTATCTACACTCGCCGCCGCCTTATCCAATTCGGCAATCTCCCCGGAGTTTAACTCCCAGCCCAAAGCACCAATATTATCCCTCGCCTGTGCCGCAGATTTCGCCCCCGGAATCGGAATAGTTTCTTTGCAGATGCACCAGTTAATTGCTATCTGGGAAACAGTCTTGTTTCTGAATGTCGCTATTTCTCGCAAACACTCCAAAAGCGATCGCATTCCCGGAAGTAGCTGCTTGCACGCCAAACCTCGGATACCTTTAGGAAGAGAGCCGTTTTCGGAATATTTACCCGTCAGCAACCCCAAGGCTAGAGGACTGTAAGCAATCAATTTTATTCCCAATTCATCGCAAACATCTTTCAATCCGAGTTCTGTCACCGGATAGGTGGAAAGTAGCGAATATTGCACTTGTAAAGTAACAATAGGAATTTGGCGATCGCTAAATTTCCGATGCACCCATTTCAGCCGTTTCGGCCCGTAATTAGACAAGCCCACTCCCTTGACCAATCCTTGCTCATAAAGGTCAGCCAAACCATCTAAAAGAGCACCCTCTTGCCAAGGAGCGTAATTGGCTGTAGACCAGTGCATTTGCACCAAATCTACATTTTTTCCGAGGCGCGCCGCAGAGGCTTTGCCAGCCGATATCATTGATTGTCGCGTCAGTCTCCAAGGATAAGCAGCCAGTTTTGTCGCAATACAAATACTGTCTTTGTTTGCACCTTGATATTGTTGAGAAAATTCCCCCAAAAGCTGCTCGCTGCGTCCGTTTAATTTCCCTGTTCCGTAAGAGTCGCCGGTATCGAATAAAGTGACGCCGTTACTAACACAAAGATTGAAAACGGCTTGCAATTCCTCGTCCATACTTTCATTGTAGCCCCAGAGGAATCTGTTGCCCCATGCCCAAGTGCCGCAGCCCATTTTTGGCAGTAAAAGTTTTTGGTTAGTTGGCATTTTTATTGATGGTAGTTGTTGGTAATATGGATATTTTATAGGAACATAACTCGGTATCGCCTAGCCCCCAGTAGAGCTGTTTCATTCTGCCACAGGCCGCCAGGGACTCAAGTCCCTGTCTAATAGCATAAGTCGGTTAAAACCGACTCAAATAGTAATTTCAATTTTGAAAATTAGAGTTACACATATATTCAGCGCTAACTCTATACAAAAACAGCTTTGATAGAATTGCTACAGTCGTCTAAAGACGACTTCAGCTATGAGACAGGGGTTTAAACCCCTGTCGGACTGTCGGACTAATGGCACACCCTACAAAATTACCAATGACTGATGACTTGTTAATTCTTTTACGTGGTTGGCGAGGGTGAAGGTGTGCTGTTTTTGGTAGGTTGCTCTGGCTTAGTTTTCGGATCTGGTTTTGGTGGTGGCGGCGGAGGGAAAGTAGCCGCGCGTCTGGGTATTTGTAGCGCTGTTCGGAATGCAGAAGACGGGAAGAAAGCACTAAATTGAGACAGTCGATGGGCGATGGGTTCGGGCGCATATTCCCACAAGCTTTCGTAGTAGAAGAAAGCGGCGCCTAAGCCGTATTGTTGGACTGCTTGCACCTGAGATTTAATTTGCTGAATCGGTACTGGGTTATTTCTCAAACCTGTCATAATCCCAACTCCGGTGGGAATCTTTTGCTGTGCTTCTTGCATTTCTGGACGGTTAATCTTGCCCACAAATGATTCTAAATTGGGACGGTACACTTGCACGATTAGCTCGTCGGCAATATCCAAACGCACCCAAGTCAGCCAATCTTGTAGATGATGTTTGTAAGCAAACTCGTAGTAATTGGGAGAAATTGAGAAAATTGCATTGGGCTTGACTGCTTTGACGGCTTGATTTAGCTGCGACATAAAAGCGGTGATTTTATTGGCTCGCCACTGCACCCATGCTGGATTTTGAAAATCTTTGGGCGGCGCTTTTTTGGTTTCTTTGGTATACAAAGCAATTGTGTAGTCATCGTATCCAAATTCCGACGGCAAACTCATGTGGTCGTCAAATTGAATGCCGTCTGCGTTGTATTGAGTGGTGATTTCTAGTACGAGTTCGGTAATGAATTGCTGAACTTCGGGATGAAAGGGATTGAGCCAAACTACTTCGCCGCCCGCGCCGTTTGATGTTTGGCTGCCATCTTGTTTTTGTGTCAGCCAATCGGGATGATTTAAGGCTAATTCTGAGGTGGGAGGAGCCATAAAACCAAACTCAAACCAAGGAATTACTAGCAGGCCTTGGCGGTGAGATTGAGCGATTAAATCGGCGATCATATCTTGTCCCTCTAACCCTCTGTAAACAAAGGGTTGAATATCTCTTTGCTGCGCTACATTGCTGGGATACATTGCATAGCCCGAATTCCAGACAACGGGATAGATTGTGTTGAAATTTAACCGTTTTAGTTTGCTGACAGCATCTCCTAGTTTGCGACGATCTCTGAGGATGTCTTTGTCGTTTGTCGTCATCCAAACGCCACGAATCTCCTGGCGGGGTTGCTGGGCGATCGCCGGAATGAAGTTGTTCGCCAGCAATACTATAATGAATGAGAGGGCAAACAGAAGCGGGAAAAGAGTTTTAATCGATCGCTGCCAACTGCGCGGAATGATGCGTAATGTCATAGTTTTGAATGGTGAGTTAGCTATTGAAACACACCCCGACATAATTTGGTGATAAAATTTGCTCGCTCTACAGTCTACAGCCATTGGCGCTGAATGTGGAATCGGTTAACTGAAATGGGTGAATTGATGTTATGCGATCGCAACTGAACTCCGTATAATCTCTGAGACAGAGGGTAAGTGACAGCATTCTGTCTAACTGCTGGGAAATCATTAATTACGCACTGCCAGCTCTCCTTACCGGACTGTGCTGCCCAATGAGTGCGAGTGCTGTAGAATATCGGTGCTGGAATATTTCGATCGAACATCTGTAATTGTGAAAGATTTAGTGTTAATTGGTGGCGGTCACAGTCATGCTATCGTATTAAAAATGTTCGGTATCAAACCGCTGCCGGGAGTGCGTTTAACTTTGATTAGCGACGTGCTGCACGCGCCTTATTCGGGAATGCTGCCGGGACACGTTGCCGGGTTTTACGATTATGATGAATGTCACATCGATTTGCGATCACTCGCGGAATTTGCCGGATGTCAAATATTAATCGATCGGGCGATAGCGATCGACCTTAACAAAAATTTAGTTATTTGTCAAATTCACCCTCCGGTTAATTTTGATGTGCTTTCGGTGGATATCGGCAGCACTCCTGCGGCTTTATCTGTACCGGGTGCTGCTGAATATGCAATTGCAGCTAAACCCGTACCGGAGTTTTTAGCTAGCTGGAATCAGTTAATTTCAGAAAGGCAAAACTCTCTCCAAAAACCGCTGCGGATCGCCATTGTAGGGGGCGGTGCAGGTGGCGTAGAATTAGCATTAAATATACAATCTCGATTGGGGAAGGAAGAGGGGTTCGGCAACGGATTGTGTAACGGATTTAACGGATTTAACGGATGGGGATTCAGGGAAGAGGGAAGGGGGAAAAAAGAAGAAGAACTAGAAATACATTTGTTTCACAGCGGTGCTGAATTGATGCAGGGACACAATCAGCGGGTGCGCCGACGCCTTCAAGAAATTCTCATCAGTCGCGGCATTCAATTGCATTTAAAGGAAAAAGTCTGTGCTGTAAAAAAGATTGAGAGGGAAACCAATCCTCAATTCCCTACCAATTACCAAATTTCCTGTAAATCAGGTTTAGAATTAGAGTGTGAGATTATTTTTTGGGTGACACAAGCATCGGCAGCCAATTGGATAAGAGAATCCGGTTTAGCAGCCGACTCAAACGGCTTTATGGAAGTCAACGATTGCCTACAATCAGTCTCTCACCCCAACGTATTTGCGGCTGGAGATATCGCTGCGATGGTTAATTATCCCCGTCCCAAAGCAGGCGTGTTTGCCGTGCGTCAGGGCAAACCGCTGTTTGAAAACTTGCAGCAGTTTTTATTGGAAAAACCGCTGAAACCCTTTGCACCGCAGGAACAATACTTAGGGTTAATTGGTACTGGGAATAAAAGGGCGATCGCATCTCGCGGCAATTTCATGTGGGAATCATGGGTGTTGTGGTATTGGAAAGATTGGATCGATCGCCAATTTATGCAACAATTTAGCAATCTGCCCAAAACAGGCGATACCAAATAGCAAGACATTCAGATATTCTCCTCTCTTCCTCTGCGTCCTCTGCGGTTAATAAAAAAGTGTTATTCAAAAACGCTTTAAGATTGTTATAGTAATATCAGAAGTAAAGAAAACTAACTATGTTCAGGAAAATTGGATTTGGGCTGCTTTGGATTGCATTTATCACCTACGCCTTTGTATTTGCACCACCCGACAGTCCAGAAAAAACCATCACACTAATTACCAATATTTCCACAGGCAAAATAGCAGACATCAACCCTTTAATTGTAGCGTTATTCAACCTCATGGGAGTCTGGCCGCTCATCTACAGTTGTGTCTTATTTGCTGACGGCAGGGGGCAGAAAATACCTGCATGGCTATTTGCCACTTTATCCTTTGGCGTCGGCGCCGTTGCCTTGCTGCCTTATTTAGCCCTGCGCGAACCGAATCCTGAATTTCCCGGTCATAAAAATATCTTTTTAAAGATATTAGACTCCCGTTTTACTGGAATTTTCTTAACATTAGCTGCGGGTGGTTTAGTTGCCTTTGGCTTGACAAACGGCGATTGGTCTGATTTTATTCAGCAGTGGCAGACTAGCCGCTTTATCCATGTAATGAGTTTAGATTTTTGTATGCTTTGCCTACTATTTCCTGCCTTATTAGGAGACGATATGGCGCGCCGAGGAATGCAAAACTCTACAGCATTTTGGGCAGTAACATTAGTACCGCTGTTCGGGCCGTTGGCTTATCTGTGTACGCGCAAACCGCTGCCGGAAACTAATACTAAAACTGTTACAAATTAGACAGCAGTGCTGGTAATTTTCAGTTTAATGTAGGAATCCATCACAAGTAATCAGACAAGAAACAGGCAAGATTCCTGTTTCACAATAAGTAAGTAAGTTTTATTGTGGCGTTGGCTTCTAGCCCGCACATGAAACACTGATTACAAATAGTGCCAAATCTGAGTATTAATGTAAATAATTATCTCCCAGTCTCTAGCAAATGAAAAAATTTCCGATTGTTGGTATCACAACATACAACCGCTGTCCAGCAGGCGAATATCGCTTAAATGGAACTTATATTGATGCAGTTCAGGCTGCTGGTGGCATTCCGATTTTACTGCCGCCCAATCAATTAGATCCGGCTAGTATTTTTGATGCAGTAGATGGTTTGATTTTGTCCGGGGGCGGAGATATCAACCCAGAACTTTATGGCGGTTATGTCGATCACACAGTTTACTCAGTTAATGCAGAACGCGACAATTTTGAATTAAGCTTAGCAAAGCTAGCTTTGAAGGCTGACATACCTGTGTTGGGGATTTGCCGGGGAATGCAAATGTTGAACGTAGCCAGCGGTGGCAGTTTGGTGATTCACGTACCGGATGCTTACGGAAATGAGGTTAATCACGGATCGGGAATTCCCCCGCGTGCGATCGAGCATACCATTGAAATTGAGCCAACCAGTCGGCTAGCAAAAATTATGGGAAAAACTTCAACAACCGTTGTTTCCTGGCATCATCAAGCAGTGAGGAAAGTAACATCCGATTGGCAAATAGTAGCGAATGCACCTGACACTTTGGTAGAAGCAATGGAACACTGCTATCACCCTTGGATGATAGCAATTCAATGGCACCCCGAAATGTCCCCAAACTGTTCATTCAACTCTCGAATTTTTCAGGCTTTCGTAGAAGCAGCAGCTTCAAGATTTATGAATTCTACCAAGTCAGACTCAAAGGCAATTCCTACATTTTTATAGTCACTTATTCTTGATAGTCAGTATCTATTTCAATATCCAGGGTATCTTCGTCTATTCTGACATACAGAACATTGGGGCGACAGCAAACCTGACAATCTTCGATATAAGATTGTTCCATACCACCGCTGATATCAATAAAAGTTGTACTCGGTTCGCCGCAGAAAGCACAGTAATATTCAGCCGTTGTTTGCATCTTTCTCGCACTCTATTTTTGTGACTTCGTGGCGGTAGCGAAACATATCTGTTAATCGCATTTCCACCCACCAACCTAACAACAAATCGACAATCGGGCCGCCCGGTATCGAAAATGCGATCGCATCTGTCAATCTAGTCTTGCCATTTTCTGAGGTAAACTCGTGTCGGTGAGTCCAACGTGCCATCGGCCCCTCAGTTTGTTCATCAACAAACAAGCGATATTGTTCGCACTGAGTGTGAGTCGCCACCCATTTTACAGGAATCGGCCCCAATAACAGGCGAAATTCTGATACAGCACCCACATCGAGTCCCCCTTCGCGGCGAATGATTTTCACCGGTTGCCAAGGCGGAGTCAAAAGTTGCAGAATGTCCGGCCTTTCGTGAAAGTTCCAAACTGTTTCCACGCTCGAATTAATTAGGGATGAATATCGAAAATTAGGCATTTTCTAGATTAAGTTAAACAGTTATTTCCGATCGCGTTTCAGCATTTGCAGTATTATCCTCTGTATCCGTACAAACAGCAACAGTTAGTTTCAATCCCAAAGCATTCAGCCAAGTGCCCAGATTGTAAATCGCATCATTTCCTTGCTGCGATAGCAATTCATCCAGTTTTTTTAATTGCAATTCATATTGTTCGGGAGACATCTGCTGTTTGCCAAGAGCTTCTGCTACATTGCTAAGTACCACTTTTAGCAATTCGGTTTCCGGGTTTTCTTCTTCAAAAAAAGCCTCTAGATACATCGCAGAATCTATTGGCTTTTTGAGAGATTCTATTAAAAAGGGATGGTAAGGTAAACTTTTAGGCATTATCTTCACTCCTGTAATCAGTCCAGTATTTGATAGCTTGCTGTATGTCTCGGTCTTGAGTGCTTTTATCCCCGCCTATTAAAAGCAGGATAATAGTTGTGCCGACTTGTCCGAAATAGATTCGGTATCCAGGGCCATAATCTATTTTTAATTCATAGACTCCTTCTCCAACAAATCGATAATCTCCGAGATTGCCGAGTTGAACTCTGTCTAATCTCAACCTAATTCTAGCTTTAGCTTTGCCATCTCGGAGAACATTAAACCATTCCTCGAAAGGCACTCTGTTGTCTGGCGTAGTATAACGCTGAATTTCTTTCGGTTGGACTTCAGGCATAATTGTATTATAGTATGTCGCTCCTCATCTTATCTTGAACCGGTTGCCAAGGCGGAGTCAAAAGTTGCAGAATATCCGGTTTTTCGTGAAAGTTCCAGACTACTTCAACGGTGGCATTAATCAGCGACGAGTAGTTAAAATGGGGCATAGTATCGTTGCGCTAGACAGTTAAGTGCGATCGCGTTTCAGCATTTGCAGTATTATCCTCTGTATCAGTACAAACAGCAACTGTTAGTTTCAATCTTTCGCATCCGCTATTTCTTAACTCGTCAACTGCAAATCCTTCGTCCTAAAATGACTCGTCGCCTCAGCCAAATGCTTCTTCAAAGTCGCCTCCGGTAGTGGCCCTTTTAAATGACTCCAAGGCAAAACCCGATCCAATTCCCACTCTTGAAAAACATAAAAATCCATCTCCGGCAACTGTCCCCGCAACTCCTTAAACGCCCGCCTATAACTCCCCAAAGTATCGCCGTAATGCCGCACTAATTCTAACAGCCGAGACAACCGCCGATCGCCCTTTGACAACAAACCCTGAATTACCGACCAGTTATAGCTTTCAGGTCTAAATTCTAAACCTAACTTACGCAATTCTTTATCTAAAAACTTCAGCCTCTTCTCCGCATCTTTATTCACTCCAAACCACTGAAAAGGAGTGTGAGATTTCGGAACAAAAGTGCTGCATCCCAGAGTCAACCGCAAACCGGGAACAGCTTTTCTAATCGCCCGCATCATCGCCACCGTCTCCTCTAAATCCTCCATTTCTTCGCCGGGAATTCCCGCCATCCCGTAAAGTTTAATTCCCTTTAAGCCACCAGCTTTAGCATTGATAGCAGCTTGAATAATTTCGTCATTGGTGAGTTTTTTGTTAACGATTTTGCGGAGGCGATCGCTCCCACTTTCCACCGCAATAGTCACAGATTTGCTGTCTCTGTTGGTCAATATTTCTGCCAATTTAACTGTCACCGTATTCGTCCTTACCGAAGAAAGACTCAGCCGCACGCCGTCGTATTTCGGATGATTCAAATGATCCAGCAACGCTTCAAATTCGGGGTGCTGAGTGACCGAAGCACCCAACAAACCCAAACGATTAGTCACAGCTAAACCGCGATCGATCGCCGGAATTAACGAATCCTCCAAACTCGCAGTTCTAAACGGCAAAGTCAGATAACTTGCCAAACAAAAACGGCACATTTCTGGACAACTCCGAACCACTTCCACCATGTAAATATTTTCCCAAGCCGCTTTTTCTGTCACCACAGTGGAAGCAGATAAAGTATTGCCGCGGTACGTCTGTTTTTCAACCATACTGGGAATTTCTGAATCGACAGGCTGAATCGATTTAATCCCCTCAGTCGCATCCAGATAAGTTACTTCGTACAAACTGGGGACGTAAACTCCCGGAACTTGGGCTAAATGCCGCAATTTAGTTGGTCTGTCGGCGGTACGGACTTGTTTATAAGCATCAATAAAATTGTCAATGAGATGTTCGCCATCTCCCAGCAAAATCACATCAAAAAAATCGGCAAAAGGTTCTGGATTCGCAGTAAAAACCGGGCCGCCCCCGAATACTATCGGATGATTATCAGTTCGTTTTGACGCCCAAATCGGAATTTCGAGAGATTCCAATAAATTTAGAATATTTACATAGTCTAGTTCCCAAGAAAGCGAAAATCCCAGTAATTCTGGATTTCGGGGAAGTAGTTCGCTGATATCAGTAAATAAACGGCCCACTTCAATATCCGATCGCACAGCCAAAGTGGCCCACACTATCTGATAGCCGAGACTGGTAATACCCACCGTGTACTCGTTGGGAAAAGCAAAAATAGTCGGGATAGCATCAGCATCGGGGGTTGCTGGGACAAATAGTAAGCGTTCTTGAGCAAATGGATTAGGAGTCATCCGATTTTAGATTTTAGATTTTAGATTTTAGATTTTAAATTTTAAATTTTAAATTTAAAATTTAAAATTTAAAATTTGGGAATTTATCCCACGGATAAACCCGGGAGTTTGTGACCAAATTGCTTGTGATCACGGGCAAGTTTAGCCTTAGCACTAAAAAATTTAATTATAGCTCATAAATGACTCTAACTTTAAGTTGATACCTATACCTTTTGACAGCAGACAACGGACAAATGACGGAAAGCAATTGGTGGCGATGCCCCTAGCTTTGTTAGTGGATAAGCAAAAAAAAGCTCCGCACCCGATAAACCTGAGAACGGTACAGCCCATGGATGGGTTAATCTAAAATCTAAAATCTAAAATCTAAAATTGATTGACTTCTTAAAAGTTACTCTTAAATAGAATCGCGATCGTCCTGAGTTCTCGGAGTAGTCGGAGTAGGTGGTGCACTGTGAAAAGTTGCAATCAGCAAACAGATAATCCCAGCATTAATAAACACATCAGCTAGATTAAAGACGGGGAACCGAATCAGCCGAAAATCGATAAAATCTACAACATGGCCCGAAACAAATCGATCGATCCCGTTCCCCAGTGCTCCACCTAAAATCAAACCGTAGCCAGCTTGTTCCCAGCGGTTAATTCGCGGCCCGAACCAAGCCAGCACAATCAATCCCACACTAACGCCCAAAGACAGCCAGCGCAACCAAATCGCCCCGCCATTGCTGAACAGACTAAAAGCCGCACCGGTATTAACAACATAAGTGAAGTGAAACACTCCGGGTAACAGCGGCTGTGTCTGCGGAGGAACCGTCAAGTCAAAATTTTGTACCACCCAAAACTTAGTCAGGTGGTCTAAAACTAAACTTATAGCAGCAGCAATCCAGAACAAGGGATTTCTTTTAAAACGCATGGATTAAGCAATAGAAAAGGGGGCATCGGGCATGGGATAATTTACTCAAATTTCGCTGGTTATTGTCAGCAGAATGCAGTGCAGCAAAGCAATCCCAGCCGCAGCGAGATGACTCTCCCGCTGGGCAATGATAGTATAACCTTATTTGACACAACTACCAATCCCCGATTACCGATTACCAATTCCCAATTCCCAATTCCCAATTCCCCAATTAATTAATAAAACATCAAGCGGCGTAAAGTAAATGACAGGACTGCGATCGCACAAACTACCGCCAATTGTCCCGGCAGGGGATAAACCGAATATTTAAGAATCTCATCGAATAAAGGTGTTGTTTTTGCCGGAGGTAGCCAGTAAGTAAAAATTAGATAAATTAAGCCGATCGCGTGAACAGTGAACAAACCGCATAAACAGCTAAAAGCCATAGATTCCAGCCGCGAAGCCACCTTAAAAGCTACCCAACCGCACACCCAAGCACCAGGCACAAAACCCAGCAAATACCCAAAACTCGCTTCTTTGAGATAGCCGATGCCGCCGCCTTGAGAAAAAACTGGCCACAAAGTTAATCCTAATGCCAAATAAGCAATTTGCGAGAGAGCCGCAGCATTTTTACCCCCCATGCAGCCTACTAGCAAAACGGCTCCAATTTGATAGGTAACACCTAAAGAGTACGCCTGAAGTCCTCGATCGTCCCACAACCCAATCGGAATTGTGACAGATGCAGGCAAAAAAGTGCCTCCTATCGTCAGGAGCAAACCAATAACAGCCCAGATTAATTCAATAGGAGCAGGCATTATCATCAAACGGCATTCGTCAGAAGGTATAAGGCAGAAGGCATTTGTCAGAGGCAAGCTTCAATGCCCGCAGGTTTTAAATTCTTAATACTAGCACTACTCTCAAAATAACCACCATTGTATGGTTTTCTGGCTCTCAAGCCTCGATCTTGTGATAATTTAATGAGGAATTTTTCGCGATCGGGCGATCGACTGCTTGTTTCCGTAGCTCGGTCTCTGCTATATACCTTATATATTGACACTTGTCAAGCTCATATATAACATTAATAATATTAATTAATATTAAATTGCCATAAAGTGTAAAGATTCTTAACCTAACCTTTACTTTTGCGCGCTATGCTGATGCGGGACACCCATATAACGATCGCAGATTTTTTATACCTATGCTTTTTCGTCTCAACTTGATTAATTCAAACCGTCTGACTACTGCAATTTCCGCTATGGCGATCGCCCTGAGTTTAGCAGCTTGCGGCGGTGGCAGCACAACCACAAGCAGCAGCCCCAGCCCCGGCGACACCGCAGCATCCCCCGGCGCATCTCCCGTTGCAGCCACCGGCACAGCGGAAAACACCAAACTCGCCCTAGCCTCAGACGTAGCCATCACCGCAGCCGGCGCCTCATTCCCCGCCCCTCTGTACCAGCGTTGGTTTCAAGACTTCAACAAAATCAACCCCAAAGTACAAATTAACTATCAATCAGTAGGCAGCGGCGCCGGAGTCGAACAATTTACCAAAGGCACAGTAGACTTTGGGGCCAGCGACACCGGCATGAAAGACGACGAAATCGCCAAGGTTCCAGCCGACAAAGGCGTGATCTTGCTGCCCATGACAGCCGGCAGCATCGTCATCGGCTACAACCTGCCAGACTTAACCGAACCACTGAAACTGCCACGGGATGTTTACGCAGATATCTTCGCCGGTAAAATTACCAACTGGAACGATCCCAGAATTGCAGCCGCCAACCCGGCCGCTAAATTGCCAGACCAAGCCATCACCATCGTCCACCGTTCCGACGGTAGCGGTACCACCGCCGTCTTTACCAAACACCTGAGTGCCATCAGCCCCGACTGGAAAAGTGCAGTAGGCGACGGCAAAACAGTACAGTGGCCCGTAGGCGTAGGCGCAAAAGGCAACGAAGGCGTCACAGCCCAAATTCTGCAAACTGTAGGCAGCCTCGGCTACATAGAATACGGCTATGCCAAAAACAACAATGTCAAATTTGCATCTTTGGAAAACAAAGCAGGCAGCTTTGTCGCACCTACCGACGAATCAGCTTCTCAAGCTTTAGCAACTGTGCCCATGCCGGAAAACCTGCGAGCATTTATCGAAGACCCCGAAGGCGCTCAATCCTATCCAATAGTGACCTACACTTGGATGCTGGTCCCCAAAACAGTTACTGACCCCAACAAAGCCAAAACTATCGAGGCAATGGTTGAATACGGCTTGAATGAAGGTCAAAAAGTTAGTTCCGAATTGGGCTACGTTCCTCTGCCCCAAAGCGTTAAAGAAAAAGTAGCCGCGGCCGCGGACGGCATCAGCCCAGATTACAAAATTGAGGTTGCCAAATAGTAACTCTTGACTGTTGATTGTTGTCCGTTGTCAGAGGGAAAAAAGCCCTTCGGCATTGCGCGTGCGGGTAAAAATCAGCAAGAATGAAGAGAGATATTTCTGTGGGGCGGGTTTTACCAGAAATATTTGTTAAAAAGTCAGGGGATTAATAAATCCGCCCCTCTTCTATGTAACAATCGGTGCATCTGTGTAGGGGTGGGTTTGACCAGAAATACTTGTTGAAAAGTCAGGGAATTAATAAACCCGCCCCTCTTTGATTTTATTTATGGTCTTTCTTTCTGCTTCGTTCTAGCTTTTTCCGAAACAGGCTATTTTCGGCTACTATATATTTGGTTTTTTTTCTATGATTTCAGATAATAACAGCGCTCAATCACAGACCCGATCGCGCTCTCAAGCCGAAAAGTCCTTAGACCAAGGCTTTATCTGGCTGACCCGGATTTTGGGGATAGGAGTAGGTGTAATTTTGCTGGTAATCGCGCTCACCGTTGCTTATCGGGCTTTACCGGCCATTCAACAGTACGGTTTGGGCTTTCTGTTTGGCAGTAGCTGGAATCCGGTTAAAGAAGAGTACGGTGCGCTGCCGATGATTTACGGGACGATCGTCAGTTCGGCGATCGCGCTCCTAATTGCAGTACCATTAGGAGTAGGGACTGCCATTTTCTTGAGCGAGGACTTTCTGCCATTACCAGTGCGTACAGCTTTGGTTTTTTTAGTAGAACTTTTAGCCGCCATTCCCAGCGTAGTCTACGGTTTGTGGGGAATTGCTGTATTGATTCCCATGATTACCACTCTCGGCAAGTTTCTCAACGGCACTTTCGGATGGCTGCCGATTTTTAGCACCTCGCCAGTGGGGCCGGGAATGTTACCAGCCGGAGTAATTTTGGGAATCATGACTTTGCCCATTATTACTGCTATCTCCCGCGACTCATTGGCAAGTCTCCCGCCCGACTTGCGGCAAGCATCTCTAGGTTTAGGAGCTACTCGCTGGACAACAATTTTTAGAGTGCTCGTACCGGCGGCTTTTTCCGGCATTGTCGGCGGAATTATGCTTGGGCTCGGTCGCGCCATGGGAGAAACAATGGCTGCAACTCTGTTAATTGGTAATTCCAATCAGTTAAGTCTTTCTGTGCTAGCTCCGGCAAATACTATTGCTTCTCTGATGGCAAATCAGTTTGCGGAAGCCTCCGGGTTGCAAATAGCAGCTCTGATGTACACTGGGCTTATTCTGTTTATTATGACACTGATTGTTAATATTTTGGCAGAGTGGATTGTTTCTCAAGTAAGAGCGAAGTACAACTAGAAGTTTGCCGCCATTTCCTACATATTTTTAGTTTATGTCAAATAGCGTCTCCGATGAGAATCCTTTGGTATCAAAAACAGGCAGTTTAAAGAAGGTTAAAAACAGCCCGCAAGCGCTGTTTAGTCTGGGGATGACTCTACTGGCTGGAGCTAGTCTGGCCATCACTCTGCTGCCTTTGTTTGCAGTGCTTTCCTACGTCACCGTACAAGGTTTTAATCGCCTGAATTTAGACTTGTTTACCAAGCTGCCACCGCCGCCCGGACTATCGGGAGGGGGTATTGCTAATGCAATTCTCGGTACATTGATGACGGTGGGAATTGCTTCTTTAATTGCTGTTCCTTTTGGTGTATTGGCCGCCGTTTATTTGTCGGAGTTCAGCAGCGGTCAAGTAGCTCGCTGGGTACGTTTTGCTACTAATGTCCTCAGCGGCGTTCCTTCGATTATTGCCGGGGTATTTGCCTACGGTTTGTTCGTGGTAAATATGGGAGGTTTTTCGGCAATTGCAGGGGGTGCGGCGCTGGCTGTGCTGATGTTGCCCACGATTGTGCGGACTACTGACGAAGCTCTACAAATCGTCCCACAAGATATTAGATGGGCGTCGGTTGGTGTGGGTGCTTCTAATTATCAAACGGTTTTGCAGGTCGTTTTGCCTGCGGCAATTCCGGCTATTTTAACGGGTGTGACTCTGGCAATTGCTCGCGCTGCTGGAGAAACTGCTCCTTTGATTTTCACGGCGCTCAATTCGCCTTTTTGGCCGGCAGGATTTGATAAGCCAACTCCGAGTCTTTCGGTTTTGGTGTACAACTTTGCAACGGTTCCTTTTAAGGCACAGAAAGAATTAGCCTGGGCGGCATCTTTAATTTTGGTGATTATGGTTTTGCTGACGAGTATTCTTTCTCGCTGGGCTACTCGCCAAAAAGTTTATTGAAGGAAGAAGATTTTTCAACTTGGCGAATGGGTAAAAAGAAGGAAGAAGGAACATTTTCCCCATCTCCAACTTTCTCACTCTCATCTTCTCCTTATTTTGTAAATTTCGATTGGATACTTACCTGTATGATGATGGATTTAGACAAGCAAACGGAAACAGTTTTACGGACAGAGAATATCAATATTTTTTACGGCGCTTTTCACGCGGTTAAAAATGTTTCAATGGAGATTCCTAAAAATCGCATTACTGCCTTGATTGGGCCGTCTGGCTGCGGTAAAAGTACAATTTTGCGATGTTTTAACCGTCTCAATGATTTAGTTAGCGGTTTTCGTTTAGAGGGTAGAATTGATTACCACGGTCAAAATCTTTACGATCCTGATATTGATGCTGTGGCGGTGCGCCGCAAGATTGGGATGGTGTTTCAAAAGCCGAATCCTTTCCCGAAGTCGATTTATGACAATATTGCTTACGGTGCGAGGGTGAACAATTATAAGGGGGATATGGATGAGCTGGTGGAAAAATCGCTCAGCCAAGCTTATTTGTGGGATGAGGTGAAGGATAAGTTAAAGCAAAGCGGTTTTTCTCTTTCGGGTGGCCAGCAGCAGCGTTTGTGTATTGCTAGGGCGATCGCGATTAATCCTGATGTAGTGTTAATGGATGAACCTTGCGCTTCTCTTGACCCGATTTCTACGATTAAGATTGAGGAGTTGATGCGGGAACTCAAGGAGAAGTATACGATTGTGATCGTTACTCACAATATGCAGCAGGCTTCTCGGGTTTCTGACCTAACTGCTTTTTTCAATGCTAAACTTTCTGACGATGGGAAGCGGTTTGGCTATCTTGTGGAGTGTGACAAGACTGAGGTAATTTTCCAAAGTCCGAAGGAAGAGTCTACTTTAGATTATGTGAGTGGCCGTTTTGGTTGATTCCCCGACAAGTTGAAACAATCGGGCTACACAAACTCTCGTCCCTCTTTAAGGGATGAAAAGAATTTAATTTGCTGAGTATTGTAACGACAAAAAAAACTGCGTAAAACTTTTGTCAATTTAGAATCCCGCTTTCTTGGAGGAAGCGGGATTCTGGATTTTATGATTAAAAGCTCGATCGTACTTTTTGCAGATACAAGCCGCTGATTTTTGTGAAGAAATGCTCGAAGAGTTCACATATTCTTCATCCAATGCTTTAACAGGTTTTCTTTGACCATGTTTTGCCGCATAACTTCGAGCAAGTATTCCTGAGCTTGGTCTTGGCTTAACCTTTTGACTTCTTCGCGCAGCACTTGAAGTTTGAACTGCTGTTCCATGCTGAGGCTGGTTGTAGGCATATCCATAAATCGCTCCTCCAGTTTGCTGAGATTGATGCGAAATTGATCGGAATGACGTTTCGCAGGATTTGTTGTGTCTCCTACATTGTAAACTATCATAACATTCGCTTGACAATATGTCCAAAGTAGACATTTTGAGACTAATTTGTGTAGCAAAAGTACATCTAAGTGGGGGGAGCTCTATCATAAAAAGGCGTCAACACCGGGAAGCATAAGCCAAAGGAGCTAGTTCGTATGGATGCAATGGAGTTTTTTCAAAGCAGTGCTGGGGAGTGGCGTTCTCAGCGCAGCACTCACCACCTCGCTTTCCGTCAAGCGGAGATTGGGGATTCAAATATTCAGGTAACGGCGCTGGGTGCGGATGACGCGAGAGTCGCCGAGATTTGCAAGATGCACGAAGTCGATCCGAGCCGGGCTGCTGGGGGGGCTTTTGTGACCTGGCACGGCTCGATGGCATGGGATAAGGATGATGAGAATCATAAAGGGTCTACCGTGTTCGCGATCGTCCCCGATCCTGAAAATCCCCGACAGGGCTTGATGTTGCGGGAACGCGGCTATGCGGAAATTGTGCCGGTGGCTGGCCGTTTTGAGATGGATGATGAGGATGGGCTGCTGCTGATTACCGAATACGAGACGATGAGTTCGATCGAGCGTTTCTGGTTTGCTAATCCGAACGTGCGGATGCGGACGAGTACCGTAAAGCGCTTTGGCGGTTTCAGCACATCGACTTTTTGTACCGAAATTCGGGTGCAACCAGACTCGGATGCAACATCAGAAGCAGCAGGAGATCAAGTGGCCGGCAGCGAGTTTTATTCGGCTCTGGGTTGGTAATTTATTTGACTGTGAACGGTTGACTGTTTACGGTTGACTGTTTACGGTTGACTAAAATCTGCCAACTGCCCACTGCCAACTGCCCACTGACAACAGTCAACAAATGTTACAGATTGTTGCAAAAATTCAGGAAAATCAGATTTAGATTGCGGGAATCCCCTAATCTGTATGTTGGTTAGTTGTATCCGTTTTGCTGGCAGCTCACGGTGTCAACTATTTCTGAAATTTGAGATAACGGAGATTTTAACGTGGCGCTTCCTTTATTAAGCTACGCCCCCAAGAGCCAAAACCAGCGCGTTGCTGGTTATGAAGTGGGGAGCGACGAGCAGCCGAGAATTTTCACAACTGAAAATGTGCTCTCGTCTGGAGACATCGAAAATTTGATTTGGGCTGGATATCGCCAGATTTACAGCGAACACCAAATCCTCAAGAGCAACCGCCAAAAGTCTTTGGAGTCGCAACTCAAGTTCGGCCAAATTACTGTGCGGGACTTTATTCGCGGTTTGGCGACTTCTTCTCCTTTCTTGGAGCGGAATTATCAAACTAACAGCAATTACCGGTTTGTGGAAATGTGCGTGCAGCGCATTTTGGGCCGGGATGTGTACAGCGAGCGCGAAAAGATTGCTTGGTCGATCGTGGTAGCAAATAAGGGGCCTCAAGGCTTTATTGACGAGTTGGTCAATAGCGAAGAGTACCTGGATAAGTTCGGCTACGATACAGTACCTTACCAGCAGCGCCGAATTTTGCCTCAGCGAGTTGGAGGGGACACTCCTTTCAACTTGAAAACGCCCCGCTACGGTGAGTACCACCGTTCGCAGCTTGGCTTCCCGCAAATCATCTGGCAGACAAGTGTCCGCCGTTTTGTTCCTCAAGAACAGCAGGCGAAGGCTGGCGATCCGTCGAACTATTTGAGTATGGCGCGCAATATGCCCCTGCCTGCTACTGCGCCGCAGCGCGTGCCTCTAGCTAATATCAATATCGAGACGATGGTTCCCCGTCGCCGGTAATTGATGCTGTCCTGATGCGATTATTTGTGTCGGGCGATCAACTGAATCGATCGGCTTTTAGGCTGAGAGAGTTTTGAGTCTTGAGTTTTGAGGTTTGAGTTTTTTGATAAACTTGGAATCCAAAACTCGGGACTCATAATTTTTTGTCATTAGTCATTAGTCATTAGTCATTAGTCATTAGTCATTAGTCATTAGTCATTAGTTATTAGTCATTCGTCATTAGGAAGAAAAATAATTCGACCTTTTCCCATTGTTAACTATAAGTACATAGGTGCATTTATGCAGCCGCAATATAACGAAGGTGCTGGAAAACCATTGCGTCGCCATGCTAAACAGCTTCGTACCAAAGCCTTATACAGGTACGGTGCCGCAACAGGGTTGGTGTTGTTGCCACTGCTGGTATACGCGGTAGCACCTTTTGCTCCTTTATTTTTGGTCGCGGCTCTTGTGATAGCGGCATTAATCGCCCTTCCGTTCATTGAGGACGGGAAAACGTTTTGGAAGTCGTCTCAGAGATTTGACCAAGGGGCGTGTGGTGAAGAAAAGATTCAGCAAGTTTTGGAGTCCCTAATCCAATCTGGATGGATAGCTGAGTACAATTTAAGATTGCCGCAAGTAGGGGATATCGATGTGTGGCTGCGATCGCCTAAAGGAGTCAATTTTATCCTTGATGTGAAGTCTCACTCAACCGTAGTTCTGTTGGATGGCGATGTGCTCAAGCGTCTATCTTACGGGAAATTGAGAGATTTTGAGAAAGATTTTCTGGCACAGATTGCCAAAGAAGTCATGGCTATCAAAAAAGCTAAAAAGTTAACCAAGGTCACTCCAGTAGTTGTATTTAGCGATGCCAAAGTTAGTTTTAGCAACAAAAAGAAGATTAGGGGTGCTTACGTCATGGAACTGGGCAATCTGGTGTCAGGGTTGCAAGAACTCGATCGTACCTATAAAAGTAGATAAGATTAAGAGAAATCAGATAAACGCCTACATCGATATGTTGGACATCAACAAATTTGCACAGAACAGTACCATCCCCGACTTGCACTAGCATCTAAGTGATACTTGTGCTATTAAAAAAAGTTAAGGTAGAAACAATATCCTGGAGGGAATATTGAACAAAGCAATCAAGGTAGATAACATTCTCAACGCCTGATGGCGACTTGTCATAACAGCTTTGGCGACTGCTATACCACTTATCAAATGTGAGATCGCAGGCGCAATATTTTCAACAAGGTATTGAATTGATCTGGTAAAGGTGCGATCGCCTCTATTAATTCTCCGGTTACAGGATGCTGCAAAGTCAGCCGCCATGCGTGGAGGGCTTGTCCTGTTAAATTGACGCCGATAGAACGGTTGGAACTGTACATCGGATCGCCGACAATGGGATGTTTTATTTCGGCTGTATGCACGCGAATTTGATGGGTGCGGCCGGTTTCTAATTGATAGTGCATTAAGCAATAGTTGCCGATTCTTTCTTTGATTGTCCAGTGAGTAACTGCGGGGCGACCGCCTTTTTCTACTGGTACTACCGCCATTTTTTTGCGGTCTGTGGGATGCCGCCCGATGGGTAGGTCTATTGTGCCTGTTTCGGTGTTGGGAGCCCCGTAAACTATGCCTAAATATTCGCGGCGGGCTGTTTTAGTTTTGAGTTGGGCTTGCAGGTGTTGGTGGGCTATGTCGGTTTTGGCGATCGCGATCGCACCTGTTGTATCTTTGTCTAATCTGTGTACGATTCCCGGCCGCTGAACTCCGCCTATTTCTGCTAGGGGACAGTGCGCTAACAAAGCGTTGACTAATGTACCGTCTGCGTGTCCGGCGGCTGGGTGGACGACTAATCCGGCTGGTTTGTTGATGATAATTAGGCTGTCATCTTCGTACAGAATGTCGAGGGGAATTGCTTCGGCCTGCAACTTTGTGGGCTGGGCTTCGGGTAATGTGAGGTGGATGCGATCGCCCGTTTTTACTGATATTTTTTTCGAGGTGCAGGTTTCGTCGTTGACTTTAACGTTACCTTGTGATATCAGGCTTTGGATTCGCGATCGGGATAAGTCCGGTATCTGGTTTGACAGCCAAATATCTAATCGCTGATTGACATTACTGCGATCGAATTCCTCTGTATTTTCTACTGTGTAAATCTGTGCCGCAGTGTCTGTTTCTATCATTTACTTTTTACTATTTTTTGCCAAGTGTGTAAAGCAAATATCTTAATCATAACATCTGTGAGTTAGTTCGCGATCGCACGGGTAGCGAGAAACCGGGTTTTTTCACAGCAATACTTCCTTTAGACCCGCAGATTCGGTAAAAAACCCGGTTTCTTGGATAGGAGTGGTTAAGTCGTTTGAGTATAATCGTCTATTCTATCGACAATTGTCGCAGTGGCCACAGCGCATTGATTTAGCTTCCTTGGCAAACCCAAAAGCTTGCAGCAAAAATTGCCACCTGCACTCGCGATGTTTGAGATATTTTGCCATTTCTTCCGCTGCGGTAAAATTTGATTTTTCCGCTTTTTGCTGGGGAGATTTATTAATCGCATAATTAAAAGGATCTTGCCATGTTAATTGTCCGCTGCTGTGCAAGATTGAAAGGGCGATCGCACTTTCGGGAAATTCGCGGGAAACAGCTTCTATATCGCCTTTAACAGGCAGTTTATTAGCTAATTGCTGAGCTTCTCGGTATTGCGATCGTAATTTATCTTGAAAAAATTCCTTTCTTTGTTTATCTTCGGGATAAAGCAAACCCGTCGGTTCGCTAATCAATGTCAGGGCGATCGCCGATTTGCCGTCGCGTCCGCCTCTACCAATTTCCTGAATGTATTCCGATAATAGCAAAGGTGCTTGATAATGAACAACCCACCGGACATCAGGCTTATTAATTCCCATACCGAATGCTGAGGTACAAGTCACGAATTTAATCTCATTGTTCAGCCACGCTGTTTCTATTTTTCGCCGTGATTCTGGACTTAAACCTGCATGATATGCTGCTGTTTCATAACCTGCTGCTTCCAACAAATTCGCCAAGTTTTCGCTATCTTTTCTAGTGCGGACATAGACTAAACCTGCTTGTTTTGGTCGAGCTTTAATAAAATTTAATAACTGCTGTTTGCGTCCTCTCGGCGTCCAGACTGTTTGCACTTGCAGGTGCAGATTAGAACGGTAGGGACTTAGCAAAAATGCTTCTGGTTTTTGCAGTTGCAAGACATTTTTGATTGTCTGCTGTGCTTCCGGGTTGGCGGTAGCGGTGAAAGCGGCGATCGCAATTTTACTACCTTCCGGCTTGGTTTTCAATAAAGCCGAGCGCACTGCGCCCAAACGGCGGTAAGCTGGTCGGAATGTATCGCCCCACTGCACTAAACAGTGAGCTTCATCTAATATTAAACCATTGATTTGGATGTGGGGCTGACTGATAATTTCCCAAACAGGTTTGCTGAGTAATGTTTCGGGAGACAGGTACAGTAATCTTAATTTGTTTTGTTGCAGCGACTGCATAGTTTGTCGGCGCTGCGCTGTTGGCAATTGACTGTGGAGGAGGGAAGCGGGTAAATTGCGATCGCGCAATTCTTGCACTTGATTTTCCATCAGTGCCACTAACGGCGAAACTACCAAAGTTAAGCCTGTTTGTAACAAAGCTGGCAGTTGAAAGCAGATTGATTTGCCGCCACCTGTCGGCATAATTATAAGTGTATCTTTTCCGGCTAATAAACTGCCGACGATTTCTCCTTGGGGCGGGCGAAAGTCGTCGTATCCCCAAATTTTTTTAAATGTGGCGCGGGCTTGGTTTAAGGATGTTAATTCGGGTTGAAAGTTCATTTGACTGAGTTAAAAAACTTGTATGGTTTCGCCACAACTAACGAATTTTGGGCAAATTCGGATCTTTTCGACAAGTCGAGAGTGGTAATTGTTCACCACCTTGTATCGTGGTAATTCTCATTCGATTTCTATCTGTCACCACATTTAAACAAGCACAGCCATATCCATAGTTAACATTAGTTTTGACATATTCATCGTCGTTAAAAGGAGGAATGTTGTTCATTCCTCGGGCTTGATATCCCCCTTGCACCGAGATAGTCCACTGAGCATCTTTGTCTTTGAGATACCAATTAGCCGGCGTGGGATTTATTAACCATCCGCACCTGGTTTCAGCCGCTTTCGCAGGCATAACAACGATCGAAAAAGATGAGATGATTGCAGCAGTTATCAACCACTTTAGTTTCATAGCTTTATATCCTCATTTTTGAGCGACAATCATACAGGAATTACGCGCTTCGAGAAAAGAAACAGAAACCTGGTTTTTTAGCGAATCTGCGGGTGACAACGAAATATTGTCGCAAAAACCAGGTGTCTAACTACCTGCGTGTAAGTCCTGTCCAAAATCCAAAATCCAAAATCCCCTAAGACTCCTCGCCGTCTCGGCGGCCGAGCTCGTACACGCCGCCACCTATACAGGCGATCGTACCCATAGATACCGCCCAACCAGTACCCAGAGAAAATTCTACGCCCCAATTGCACAGCCCCCCCACAATCAAAAAGGGTAGAATGCTCAACAGCGAAGCGTAAAACGCATTTTGGGCTTCTCTGGCTTGGCGGGTTCTTTCAAACTCGGCTTCCGAGGTGTAGAGGGATCTCTCGGCAAAATTCATCCAGCGGTTCAGTTGCAGGATTACCCATTCTGTGAGGGGCGACAAGCCCCAGTACAGGGCCAAAGACCACAAGGACGCACCGGCGATCGCAGTTGCGTCTATGGCAAAACTAAAGGGAAAAATTTCAGTTAGCATTGCTTGATATCTGTTATGAATTTGAGATTTTGGATGTCATCCAAAATCCCCGAACTTAACTATAGTGTCAAGCAAAAGCTCGATCGAATTCAACCGCAGCACGAATTTCCAATTTTTTTTATCACCCCTGGGCATTTACCCGGAAGCCTTGACACGGGTTTTGGATGGAGTAAGATACACGTTGTTGATAAACTGATTCGCGATCGCGGGTAGAGCTCAAAGCAAATCTTGCAGCGAATTGGCATCACTTACATCTTGCACCCTTCTGAGAAACGGGCTTTCCGGCCCGTTCCACAAAAAAAATCATTCTTTGTGGAACGGGCCGGAAAGCCCGCCCCTGAAAGCTTTATTGACAAGGGTGCAAGATGTCAGCCTAACAGACAACGCAAACTCACACACATTTAACTTTGAGCCGTGAAAAAAATCCTGCAAGACTCTAGAGGCCCGCTGACGGCAAAACGCTTTTTTCGTTTCAGACAGATGCTGCTGCTGGCACTTTCGATCGGCATTGTGTTGATCAGCCCTTATTTGCAGCAGCAGGTGGTCAAAGCTCAGTCAGGCTTACCAAGCAGAGTAGCGACGGGTAATTTGTGGCAAGAAGCTTCTTTTCCAGTCGAAAACTTTGAAACATACACTTCCCCGTTCGGCCCCCGCGGCGGGGATTTTCATTACGGTTTGGATCTGGCTGCGCCCGAAGGCAGCTATATCCGCAATTGGTGGGGCGGGCAAATTGTGGAAGTTTGGGAAGATGGACGGTGCGGCACTGGTATGGTGGTGCGATCGGGAAATTGGGAACACATCTACTGTCACCTCAGAGGCCGAGTGGTAACGGCTAATGGAGGGCGTTATTATACCGATCGCGAAGGTACATTGCAAATTTGGCAAGGTCAAACAGTGCCTGCGGGTGCGAGAATTGCCAGAGTTGGGATGACCGGCCGCACGAGTGGGCCTCACTTGCACTGGGGATTGAAGTACGGCGGCCGCTGGGTTGACCCGGCTTTGGTACTCCGGGAAATGTACGCGCAACAATCTTAATTGGTCATTAGTTAGTAGTCATTAGTCATTAGTTAGTAGTCATTAGTCAGTAGTCGTTAGTCAGTAGTCATTTTTTGGGTTTATAGTAAGGACTAAAGTCCGGATTTTTTCGAGAATGAGGAATAAAGTCCTCACTACAAACTTGAATAACTAATGACTAATGACCAAGGACTAATGACTCTTTAGGTGGGTGCCAACTCTTTTTTTGTCAACTCGGTGTAGCGAGCGACAATTTGGCGGAATTCGTCGCCGTCTATCGTTTCTTCATCCAACAGCGCTTCGACAAGCTTGTCTACCAAAGCGCGGTTTTCGCGGATAATTCGGCGAGCTTCTTCGTAGCACTCAAAGGCAATTTCTCGGACTTGCCGATCGATCTTGATTGCCATGTCTTCGGAATACTCCGATCGCGAATTCCAGTTTTGGCCCAAAAACACCTCATTGTTCGGACTTTCAAAAGCCACAGGGCCCAAATCCGACATTCCATAAAGCGTTACCATCTCCCTCGCGAGACTGCTAACTTTTCTGAGATCACTACCGGCACCGGTGTCGATTTCAGCATCGCCATAAATTTCGGCCTCCGCCGCCCGTCCCCCCAAAGCTACTTTAATTCGGTTTAACAGCAAAGCCCGACTCCTCAAACCTTCGCTGTCGAGCATTTCGTCGTCAAGCACAAAGCTAGTAAAGCCTTCGATGCCCCCGGAACGAGGAATAATCGTTACTTTTTCCACCGGGTCGGCATTTTTGAGCATGGTCGCGACTAGGGCGTGTCCGACTTCGTGGTATGCTGTCATCCACTTTTTCTTGCTATCCAGCAGCGGGTTGAGCGTAAGCCCGATCGTGATCCGGTCGATCGCGTCGTGAATTTCTAAGTTACTAATCGTATCTTTGCGACGCCTCGCGGTGAGAATGGCTGCTTCGTTGAGCAAGTTTGCCAAGTCGGCGCCGGAAAAGCCGGGAGTGCGGCGGGCGATCGTGTCTAAGGCAACTTCTGGGTCGAGTTTTTTGTTGCGCGCGTGAACTTGCAAAATCCCCAAACGCCCTTTGTAACTGGGTAAATCTACCGTTACTTGGCGATCGAACCTGCCGGGCCGCAGCAGGGCGGTATCGAGTACGTCGGGGCGGTTAGTAGCTGCAATCACAATCACGCCACTGTTACCCTCAAAGCCGTCCATTTCTGTCAGCAACTGGTTGAGAGTTTGTTCGCGTTCGTCGTTGCCGCCGCCGATACCAGCACCGCGCTGCCTTCCTACGGCGTCTATTTCGTCGATAAAGACGATGCAGGGCGAATTTTCTTTAGCTTTCTTGAACAAGTCGCGGACGCGGGAGGCGCCAACTCCGACAAACATTTCGACAAATTCGGAACCGGAGATGCTGAAGAAGGGGACGGCTGCTTCGCCTGCGATGGCTTTTGCCAGCATTGTTTTGCCGGTTCCTGGAGGCCCGATTAACAGAACTCCTCTGGGAATTTTGGCGCCGATGGCGTTGAAGCGTTCGGGTTTTTTGAGGAAGGTTACGACTTCTTGCAGTTCTTCTTTAGCTTCTTCGATGCCTGCTACGTCGTCGAACATCACGCCGGTTTTGGCTTCCATTTGGAAACGAGCTCTGGATTTGCCGAAGTTCATGGCATTTCCTTGAGATTGGGTCGATCGGCGCAGGATTGCCATCAGCACTGCCAACACTGCAAAAATCACTAGCAAGTTTATTACTAAACTTACTGCGGCGGCGTTGTCGGCTGTTTGTTTGACTTCAAAGTCAATCTTTTTGGCGCGGATTTGCGAGTACAGTTCTCGGTTGTTGTAGTCGAACAGACTAACTGATTGGGTCTGATCGCTTTTTTGATTTTTTAGCCTAACCTTGGCAGTTTTTTGAGTTTCGTCTACTTCGATTTTACTGACTTGCCCTTTTTCTATGTTGTCGATCAGTTGGCTGTAACTCATGGTGTTTGGCGCGCTGTCGGCAAACACCGGGGTCGAGAGCAATATTCCTTGAGAAATCACCAAACTGCCCAGGATGCGCCAAATATTCCGTCCTGGAATTGATTTTTTAGGATTCTGGCTCGACTTGTCTTTGTTTACAGCTAGATGCCCCAGCCATGCGTGTTTCCAAGAATTTTTCATATTGCTTTGCCCAATGTTGAAGACTGCCAAGATTGACCGCTTTTGGTTTGCTACGTTCATTTATTTTAACAAGAGGGCGGGTGTTGAATGGGTTTATCTCTCGCGGGCATCTTAAGAAACCCCTCAAGAGGGGGGGTTTTGAATCCACGGCTGCTCAAGAAACCGGGTTTTTTACCTCATCTGCGGGCTATAACCCAGGATTTTGCTCAAAAAACCCGGTTTCTCGGCCCCTCAACTGAACTTACCCACGGCTGCTCAAGAAACCGGGTTTTTTACCTCATCTGCGGGTTATAACCCAGGATTTTGCTCAAATAACCCGGTTTGTGGGCTCCGTCGGTAAATCTAAAATCTAAAATCTAAAATCTAAAATCGATTGACAGTTGTCGATCGAACTTGCTATGTTAATCATACTCGTAATGAGTACGCTTTAGTAAGTCAGTTTTTGTTTTTAAGCTTTATGGTAAAAATTGTCGGCATTGGTGGAAGTTTGCGGGCTGGTTCCTACAGCCAGTTAGCATTGAAGGTGGCAGCAGAACGGGCGCAGGCCCTGGGCGCGGAAGTTGAAATATTGGATTTGCGATCGCTCAATCTGCCATTCTGCAACGGTGAGAATGATTATCTCGATTACCCGGATGTGGCAAAGCTGCGAAATGCGGTTAAGCAAGCCGACGGCTTGATTTTGGCAACGCCGGAGTATCACGGTAGCGTCAGCGGTGCTCTCAAGAATGCCCTGGATTTGATGAGTTTTGAGCATTTGGACGGGAAGGTTGCGGGTGCGATTAGTGTTTTGGGAGGGCAAGTTAACAGCAACGCACTCAACGATTTGCGCGTGATTTTGAGATGGGTGCACGCTTGGGTAATTCCCGAACAAATTGCGATCGGACAAGCTTGGAAAGCTTTTAGTCCTGATGGTAAATTGTTGGATGAAAAACTGTCGGAAAGGTTCGATGAATTTGCTCGAAGTTTAGTGGAAAATACGCGGAAATTGCGAGGAATTTCTTAGCAGACGGCTTGCTTTCGCCAGTAGTCATTGGTAATGGGGAATTGGGAATTGGGAATTGGTAGTAACTAACCAATAACCAATAACTAATGACTATGGGTAAGGAGTAATTTGTATTGGTTAGTGGCAATTGGTAATTTGTAGCAACCAACTACTGAATAATGACTACTGACTACTGAATAATGACTACTGACTACTGACTTCAAAATGGCATATCGATCATGTCTCCGAAAGGATGGGGTACGTCGATCGGCATTCTTCCGGGTTTTGACTCATATTTGTCTATCCAGTTTTTGGCCAATTCCAAAGCTTCCTCCTCAGTCTTGGCATTTTGGACGGCGACGTGGCGGTTGCCGCGGCTATCCCAAACCTCGACGTAGAAGACTTTCTGGGATTGAATAATCCAACCTTTATAAGTGTCTGCTGGTTCCATAGTTAGAATCCTAAAATAATCGGGCGGGGAGTTCCACTGGCTAGCTAATTGTAAATATTGCCCTGCATAAAATGAATTTTACGGGGGTTTCTATAGTATTTTTGGAAAAAAGTCAGTTTTACGGTTAACCTCATGACTAGACTCCTGAAGCAATTATTTAAGTGGAGAAAATATCTCCAACCTTTGGCCGCGGCGATCACGATCGCCCTAATCGCATCCCAGATGGCGGTATTGCCGGCATTGGCGACTGGCGTGTACGAAATACCGGTGTTGTCGGCGGGCGATCGAACTTGGGTGCTCGACAAAGGCGACGTGCTCAGCCGCAGTAGCGAAAGCAATATCAGCAGCGTGCTCGACAACCTGGAAAACAAAACAGGGAAACAAGTCCGATTTGTCACCATCCACCGCTTAGACTACGGCGAAACGACTTCCACTTTCACCGACCAACTGTTTGAACAGTGGTTTCCTGCCAAAGAAGACCAGACTAATCAAATTTTACTCGTTCTCGACACTGTTACCAACAGTGCGGCAATTCGGACGGGCGAAGGGGTTAAGTCCCTGCTAACCGATGAAATTGCCCAGAGTGTGGCTGGGGAAACCGTGCAAGTGCCGCTGCGGGAAGCCAATAAATACAACGAGGCATTTGCGGCTGCAACTACGCGCATTGCAACTGTTTTGTCGGGCGAACCCGATCCGGGTGCTCCTGAAGTTGTTGACAACATTCAAGTTGAAGGCACGTTTAAAAAAGCTGAAGAAACAGACCAAGGCAATGCCACAGTTGTTGTGGTTGTGCTGTTGGTATTGGCGACAGTGATTCCGATGGTGACTTATTTCTGGTATCAAGGTTTTTCTTGAACAGTTGACTGTTGACTGTTGACTGTTGACAGCGAGGTTTTTAAACAGTTGATGCTTCGACTAATCTTGAACGTATTCTCGATCGCTCAACAATGCAATTTCTGCCCGTACAAATTCCCGTCCCAGATAAGCCGCGTGATCTAACATTGTCACCGGGCTGGGGCGGGTTTCTTCTAGAATTTTGACACAAAGTTCTTTGGCGGTTCTGCCGGTAAAAAGTGTGACCTCAGTGCGTTCTACTTTGCCGCGGGCGGGGATTGGTTTACCAGTTTCGGGATCGACGGCGAGGCCTCGATCGTCGATGATGTTGGTGAAATGTTTGGCACAAATTAAGCTGGTTTCGCGATCAAGATAAATGATGAAGTAGCCACCTGGATCGAGGTCGATGTGGCGTTTGGATAGGCTGTCATCGATGGCGGTGAGATTTTCCAAGGTTTGACTCATGGTTGGTGAAAGGAAGTAAACAATAGCTATATTTTTTTTGCTATTTCTAGTTTAGTCGGCTGTGGGACAAGTTTGGGACATTGGTTGGTTGAATGCGGGGGGAAGTTTCGGGCGATCGATACTTCCTGCAATTTGCCGATCGCTCCTATGCTACAGTCGATCGGGCTCGACAGAGAAATTGATGAGTGAACTTAAGACGCGATCGCTGTTAGATCCCCGACTTGTTCAAGAAGTCCGGGATCTGGGAATTCTGTTTTTTTAGCCGTTGCTCACTTATCTATGATGCAAAATCGGTTATTATTGTATAGATGATTTGTTTGTGTTAAAGCTGAGCCAAAATGAAATTTATAGATTTGTTTTCAGGAATAGGAGGTTTCAGACAAGGGTTTGAAAAAATCGGCTTTCAATGCGTTTTTTCGTGCGAAATTAACAGTAAATGCCGAGAAGCTTACACGGAAAATTTCGGTGAGGTTCCTTTTGGAGATATCAGTAAAATTAATCCCGTCGAGTTAGAAGACTTTGATATTTTAGTCGCCGGGTTTCCGTGCCAACCTTTTAGCATCTGCGGCAAAAAGCTCGGTTTTGAAGATACTAGAGGCACACTGTTTTTCGAGATTTGTAAAATTATCAAAATCAAGCAGCCTAAAGTTATCGTTCTCGAAAATGTCAAGCACTTAATCCATCACGACAAGGGAAATACCTTAAAAGTAATTATTGCCAGTCTTGAAGATTTGGGATACAGCGTGAATCACAAAATGCTGAATGCTAAAGACTTTGGAATTCCTCAACATCGTGAAAGAATATTTATTATTGCAACTAAAGGTAAACCATTCAATTTTTCTCGGCTTAAAACCCAGGTTACTCCAAAACTCAGGGAATTTCTAGACAAGACAGGGGATTTTGAAATAGTGGATAAATCCGAATATACTTTAATTGATTATCCGAGAAAGCAAGATTCGGGACTTTTGTTTGTAGGTTACAGAAATAAAGGTACTTGGAAAACTGGCGTGAGGCTGAATACAGAACATTTATCGAGAGTTCACAGACAGCCTAATCGCATTTATTCGGTAGATGGAGTGCATCCCACCATTCCTTCGCAAGAAACATCTGGCAGGTTTTTTATCTACATTCCTGAGCAAGATATGGTGAGAAAGTTGACGCTGAAGGAATGTTACCGTCTTATGGGTTTTCCTGAAGATTTTAAGAGTTATCCGAGTACGGGGGAAAGTTACAAGCAAATTGGGAATTCGGTTTGTGTGCCCGTTGTGGAGGCGATCGCCCAAGAAATATTAAGTCAAAATTTATTGTCAAATGAAACGAAGGAACCACAAAGACACCCAGAATCTCGATTTCTTGAAGAAGTCAAAACTCTAGCTAACACTATTACTTAATCTGACAACTTATTTTACTATCTTGACGAAGATTCCCATACAATTCGAGACTGTCTTGCCAATAAAAGTGCAAGCTCATCAGCCCTTGGACGGTTATCTTCACGATAGGGCAAGCCTATAATACTCCCATGAGATGAAGAGTCACGTACTACATTTAGACCTAGTTCTCGAATTCCCCCTACATTAAGGCTAGCGACTCCTTCACAGTTTCTCAATGCACTCAAAGATTGCTCTATGGAAAAATTGACAGAAATACCCTGTTCGTTTATATTTTTCCGCAAATAGTGTCCGATTTGACGATCTATCCCGATCTATCCATCCTTTTCGGAGAGCTCGGTAAACAAGTGTACGATCCGGTAATGTTTCAAACTCTGACGCACTTGCTGAAGATTGTTCTATCATATTTTGTTAAACCACTGCAACCAGTCAACTAATGTTGATGATGAAGCGATATCTTCGACTGCATTTTCATTTTTTGCATGGTGATAAATGTCAACTGGTTGCTCCGCACAGAATGGACAAAATAGGCGAACTGTACGCTCTGGTTCTAAGCTTGTCCAATCAAGTGTAATACTGCCTCTGTCATCTGTACCTGTTGAGGCTTTTGGAAAACTGTTTCCCATGCTATCGTAGGCTTCTACAACTAACTTCATAGCTGTCCTGAAAGCATATTCAGTCGGTCTCAAAATCCCGTACTCATCCTCTTCTTCTAAATCTAAAAGCTCGATCAGACGTTCAACAGTGATTCGGAAATTTAATAAACCGCTATTGCTACTGCTATCAGTAATTTGTTCCTTTGCTACAGTCATAAGATTCAATCCATTTTAGCCGATCGCCAATTTCATTTTAATACAGCCTCATGCTGTGAAATTTGCACTCAAAACTCCCATTGTTGACGGTCGATCGATATTTGTATGAACACGGCAGTGCGGTGTCCAAATCCGAATATATTTGTAGGGATACAGCACTGCTGTGTCCGCGATATTTGCAAGGACACAGCAATGCCGTGTCCCTACCGAAAACCGCCATACAAGCACCGATAGGAGGCAATCTTAATTCCCGACTGCAAACTTGTCTTAAGCTGGAACTTGGATTCTTTCAGTGCCGGCAAGTTCAAAGGCTGCGTGTATTGCCTTCAAAGCAGTTACACCTTGTACCTCATCCACAACGCAGCTAATTTTAATCTCGGAAGTGGCAATCATTTGAATGTTGATTTGCTGGCGGGAAAGCGCTTCAAACATCTTTGCCGCTACTCCCGGATGCGCTACCATCCCGGAACCGACAACGCTAACTTTGGCTATTTGTGTATCGACTGCTACTTCGCCCCATCCGAATTCTGGGGCGGCTTTTTCGAGGACTATTTTAGCAGCTTCGGCGTCAATTTGTGCGACAGTAAATGCAATGTCGCGAGTTAATATGCCGTCGATATTGTGGCAGCGCTGCGACTGAATAATTGTATCTACGCTGATATTTTCCTCGGCTAAAAGTCCGAACAGTTTTGCTGCTACTCCGGGTCGATCGGGCAATTGGCGAATTGCTAGACGCGCTTGATTGAGATCCAACGCAACGGCGCGGACTGCGGGCGGTTTGTGGGATGATGAATGCAGCCCAATAGGGGAGTTGGCGACATCAAATGTTTTGCAGAGTTCGGCAACAGCCCGATCGCAATCTTCGGCATCGATCGCACAACTAACTTTCACCTCGGATGTAGAAATCATTTGAATGTTAATTCCCACATCCGCTAAAGTCTTAAACATCTGCGCCGCTACCCTCGGACGACCGATCATTCCCGCACCCGCAATGCTAACTTTAGCTATTGGCCGCTCTTCTGCTTTCACTTCCGGTTCTCCCAATTCTGGGCGAGAATTCTTGCCGAGGGCGGGGATAATTGCATCTGCAACGGCAGTAGCTTGTTGGAGAGATTTTCGCGTCACTGTGAAGGCAATATCGTTAGTATTTCCTTCATGAATTGACTGGATAATTAAGTCTACATCGAGGTTTTGTTGCGCGATCGCACCAAACAACCGCGCTGCTACGCCGGGGCGATCGGGCAAACGCAGTAGCGACACCCCCGCCTGATCTAAGTCAAATTCCACCGCATCGACGGCTTTTGCGAGCTCCAAGCCCTCCAAAGGCCGGGGTTGCGGGGGTGGGGACACTACCCGCGTACCGGGGGCGTCACTCCAGCTAGAAAGCACTACCAGCGGCACGCCGTAATTCTTGGCAATTTCTACCGCGCGCGGGTGGAGGACTTTTGCGCCCAAACTCGCCAATTCCAGCATTTCGTCGCAGGTGATTTCGTCCATTAATTGCGCGTCGGGAACCAAGCGCGGATCTGTAGTCAGAATTCCGGGAACGTCGGTATAAATTTCGCACCTGTCTGCCCGCAGCGCTGCAGCGAGGGCTACTGCGGTTGTGTCGGAACCGCCACGGCCCAAGGTGGTAATTTCCAATTCTCCGGCATCGGCTATGCCTTGGAAACCCGCAACCACAACCACTTTACCGCTTTTTAACTGGCTCTCAATCCGATTGGGATCGATTCGCAAAATCCGGGCGCGGGTGTGGGCTGCTTCGGTGACAATGCCGACTTGGGCGCCGGTGAGGGAAATGGCGGGCTGTCCCATTTCCTGCAATGCCATGCTCAAAAGTGCGATCGAGACTTGTTCCCCAGTGGAGAGCAACATATCCATTTCCCGCTTGTTGGGATTTGCGGAAATTTCCTTGGCGAGTTTAACTAAACCGTCGGTGGTTTTGCCCATCGCCGAAAGTACGACAACCAGAGAGTTGCCAAGCTGTGCTGTTTTTACTACTCGTCTGGCTACTTCCAAAATGCGATCGACTGTACCAACCGAGGTTCCGCCATATTTCTGAACAATTAGTGCCATAGATTCTACACAAAGCTACAAAATACTTATCAAATAATACAAGCAGCTTCTGGATTAGAAGTGGTAATTTTTAAAATTCCCCTACAACAAACCGGAGAAAAGAAAAAAAATATCTGCGTAAACGATAAAAATATGTGGCTATGGGCGGGTTTTACCAGCCATTTAAGTCTCTCAACGAATATTTTAATAAACCCGCCCTCTTGATTCTGATTTTAGCCTCCTTCTAGCTCTCGCAAACGCGCTTCTAAAGCTTGAATTCGCAGCTCGGCTTCTATTCGCTTTTGCCGTTCTTGTTCTGCTTCTGACTGCGCTTGTTCGACTGCCAATTCCGCTTGTTCGGCTCGTTCATCGGCAGCCAGCAGCAAATTCCCCTCAGCATCCCACCAGCGCATCCAAGGCAATTCTACGCCTTGATAAATTCCTTGCCAAATGCCTAATTCCAATCCCATTGGCTCGATTTGGTAATGTCCGCGCTGATTTTCTGACATTAACTCAAATCTATCTTCCACCAAATGATAGCATTCTATTTTGGCTTTTTTGACTTCATAAATTCCGTAAAAAGCAGGTCGAATAATCCGCTCGTAAATCCAGAATTTGCCTTTTTTGGGAGTTTTATCTCTTTCTTCGCTGCCATCTCCAGAGACAAATTCTAGTATGATTAACGGGGGCATTAATTCTTTCCACATCACATAGGAACGCCGCATATTTCCGTCGAGAGTTGGCGGCACGTCGGGCACGTAAAACCAATCTGGGGCTTCGGCTCCTTTTTCTGGCGGTTCTGGGGGTTTCGGGACTCGCCAATAAATACCTGAATCTTGACCGATGCAGTATTGTCCGTCGGGATGAAGTTGGTCTAAAATGGGTCGGACAGATGTTGTTAACAGGATGCTTTGAGGGAGTTCTTGAAAGTTTTTCACAAAAGTACCGTCGGAATCGGGTAATTGAGTGTGGTCTGGAAAATCTGTAAAATCTGTTACTAGAAGTTCGGGTTTTTCGGTGACACTCATGTTGACCTCTTGAATGTTTAAAAATTATACTTCACATTGGGAACGGAATATGAGTCAGTACAAGTTAATTATTTTCGACTTTGACGGCACTTTGGCAATTACTCACAAAGCTATTGTATTTTGCTTTACCAAAACTTTTGAAACTTACAATATTGCCCCGCCTGCTGCTGATACTATTATAAGTACAATAGGCATCAATTTACCAAATAGCTTTAAAATCCTCCATCCGGCAATCGACGAAAGCGCAATTCCCGAATGGGTTGAAACTTACCGATCTTATTATCGGACTGAAGGTGAAAAGCAAGTAGAGTTATTTACCGGGACAAAGCAAGTCTTGGAGTTGGCGCGTCAGTCTGGATTGAACCTGGGGGTTTTTAGCAACAAACACGTTAGTTTTGTGAATGTGTTACTGCAAAAATTGATAATCCACAGTTTTTTTGATTTAATTTTAGGTGATAACGGACAAATAATTCCAAAACCAAATCCGACTGTTTTTAACTCCATTATTAAACCACTGTTCCTGGATTTGGATAACAGTCAAATTTTAATGGTGGGCGATACAGCGGTTGATTTGCTGTTTGCTAAAAATGCTGGGATAGATGTTTGTTGGGCGGCTTACGGATATGGCGATCGCACTCAGTGTCTCGCCCTAGAACCGACTTTCGCGATCGACGATATTTCAGAACTTGCTGTGTTCGTTCAAAATTAATTTTTCCTGGTTTTTTAGTAATAGTTTGAATACCTTAAGTCCTAGTTTTTTTATTCAAAAAAAATCAATAAAGACTCCGGACATTCTATTTTGATTCAACCGTAAAAATAAATGCGCGAACTTGTAAGCTACCTAAACTCTGCCAAGTAAACCATACCAAAGATAGAGTTATCCCTGGAACAGCTATTATAAATTAACAAGTAGGATTCCTTTGAAGGTAGAAGGCACAAGGCAGGAGCAAATAGGAAAGAAACGAGGGAAGCCCGATTTTTTTTAGGTAGTATTTACCGCCAAAATTCTGCATGATAGCATTTTAACTTCTGCCTTCGGAAAAGAGACAATTTTGTTAAACTCTAGGGTGTGCTGGTAGTCGGTATCTACAATAAACTCAATTTATAGAAACTCATGCAGATAGATATAAGCATTCCTTCTGAAACGCTATCGCCGACTCGTACTGGCGGCACACCGAATTTAATAGAAGAAGTATTTCGGCTGTACGATCGCGCCCTAGCAGCTACCAGCAACGGCATCGCAATCGCGGACGCTACCCGGCCGGACAAGCCTATAGTCTACTGTAACGGGGCTTTCGAGCGGATTACAGGCTACAATCGCAGCGAAATAATCGGGCAGAACTGCCGCTTCCTGCAAGGCCCGGATACCGATCGCGCTGCCGTCGATCAAATCCGCGCGGCCCTGAAAGAACAACACGACTGCAAAGTAGTTCTGAAAAACTACCGCAAAGACGGCACCCCCTTCTGGAACGAACTCACTATCTCGCCGGTGCGCGACAGCAGCGGGCTCGTTACCCACTTCATCGGCGTTCAATCTGATATCACCGATCGCTTCCAAGCAGAAGAAGCCCTCAAAGAAGCCGAAGCAAAATACCGCAGCATCTTTGAAAACGCCACCGAAGGCATATTTCAAACCGCCCCAGACGGGTGCTACCTCAGCGCCAACCCCGCACTAGCCCGAATGTACGGCTACGATTCCCCGTCAGAATTGATCGCAAAATGTTCGGCAAAAAACATTTACGCCGATCGCACCCGGCGCGCTTCATTCATGGCAGAAATCAGCAAAAACGGCTCCCTGAAAGAGTTTGAGTCCTGCATCTGCCGCCAAGACGGCAGCACTACCTGGATCTCGGAAAACGTGCGCGAAGTCCGCGACGCAGGCGGAGAAATTCTTTACTACGAAGGAACCGTCGCCGAAATCGCCGATCGCAAACAAGCCGAAGCAGCCCTGCGAAATCAAGAATACTGGTTGAAAACCGCAATTAACGCCGTCCCCGACGCGATCAACCTCACAGACAGCGAGGGGCGCTGGCTGATTGCCAACGACTGCGCCCTCCAACTTTTGGGCTGGGAAACCGCAGACTACCAGGGCAAGACTACTGCCGAACTCGCTGCTGCCGCCGATCCCAGAGTCAGAGAAATCCTGCTAACTTGGCAGGAAACCGACGAAACCACCTGGCAAGCAGGCACTCTCACCTCCAGCCGCCAAATTGTCCCCTTGCCCACAGGCGGCAGCAATTTGTTTGAAGTGCGGAAAGTGCCGCTGTTCAACCCCGACGGTTCGCGCAAAGGTTTGGCAGTGGCGGGGCGGGACATCACCCAGGAAGTGGCAGCGGATGCAGCTTTGCGAGACAGCGAACAGCGGTTTCGGGCAATTTTTGAACGCGCTGCGATCGGCATGGTAGTCGCTACCCTCGAAGGTATTGCGATCGCCACTAATCCGGCATTTCAAGCTATGCTGGGCAGATCGGAAGCTCAACTGCGGGGTGTCGGCCTGGACGAATGCACGCACCCGGAAGACGTACAAGCTTCGCGGGAGTTGTGCCAACAGTTGGCCGCGGGCTCCCGCGAAGCTTATCAAATTGAGAAGCGCTACCTCCGCCAAGACGGCAGCATCAGGTGGGGACGCCTCAGCGCTTCTGTCATCGACAGCAGTCAGGGAACGCCACAGTTTATTTTGCAAATGGTAGAGGATATTACCGATCGCAAATACGCCGAGTCAGCTTTGTTCCAAAATGAGGCTAAGTGGCGATCGCTAATTCTCAACAGTTCCGACATCATTACTATTCTCGACGCCAGCGGTCGCATTGTTTACGAAAGCCCTTCTGTAGAAAGAGTTTTAGGCTACGAACCCGATGAACTCGCCGGTCAAATTGCTCTCGATTTGATCCACCCTGACGACCTTCCCTCGCTGATGTCCGACGCCGAAAAAATGATCGCAAATCCAGGCGATCCGATCGCCCTAGAAGGTCGGTTCCGGCGCGCTGACGGTTCTTGGTGTTTTCTCGAAGGTGTGGGCATCAACTTGCTAGCAGACCCCGCTGTGAACGGAATTGTGATCAACTCCCGCGACATGACCGCGCGCAGGCAAGCAGAGTACCGCCTCAGCAAAATCAACGAGTGCTTTTTGGGATTCACCACGGACGCCGCTGACAACATCCAGCGCCTGACATCCTTAGCCGGCGAGCTTTTGGGCGGAAGCTGCGCCATCTACAGCCGCGTCGGTGGCGGACTGCTGCAAGCGATCGCAACTTGGCAAGCGCCGCCGGACTACCCGCTGGTCGATCGCGCCGAGGGCCACATCTGCACCGACGTATGCAGCAAAGGAAGCGATCGGGCTGTTGCCATTCTCGACTTACAGAACACGATCTACGGCAAAATCGATCCCGCTGTCATCCGCTACCAACTGCGAACCTATCTGGGACAAGCAGTGCGGCTGGGCGACAATTATGTGGGTGCCATGTGCGTTCTCTACACTGAGTCGATCGCGCCCACAGAAGCCGACTGCAAGCTGATCGGAATTATTGCTGGGGCGATCGGAGTTGAGGAAGAACGGGCCGCCGCCGCCGATCGCGATCGACAAAAATCCCAAGAATTGCAAACAGCTTTGCGCGAATTGCAGCAAACTCAAATGCAGTTAGTACAAACCGAAAAAATGTCTTCCCTCGGACAAGTGCTAGCAGGAATTGCCCACGAAATTAACAACCCAGTTGGCTTTGTCGCCGGCAACCTCTGCCACGTGCGAGGCTACGTTCTAGACTTATTAGAAATCGTACAGGTGTATCGAGAAGAGTACCCAAATCCCCCAGCAAAACTTCAGCAACAAGCCGAAGATATAGACTTAGAATTTCTAGCAGAAGACCTGCCAAAATTGCTCAATTCGATGCAGACCGGATGCGAGCGCATTGTAGAAATTATTCAAACTCTCCGAAATTTCTCGCGGGCGGACGAAGCAAAAATCAAAACTGCCGACATTCATGAAGGTTTAGAAAGTACCTTGTTAATGTTGAACAGCCGACTGAAAGCCAAACCCAACTGGCAGGGCATTAAAGTGATTAAAGAATACGGAGAACTGCCGCAAATAAACTGTCATCCCGGACTATTAAATCAGGTTTTTATGAATGTATTTGCAAATGCGATCGACGCCTTGGAAGAAAGCTGCAACCAAGCAAAAAACATCGCAAATTCTACGATCTTTCCTACTATTACCATTCAAACTAAAACGATTGACGACAAGAGCATTTTAATTCGGATTAAAGACAACGGTCAGGGCATTCCCGAAGATCATATTGTGCGTTTATTTGACCCATTCTTTACCACAAAACCCGTAGGTAAAGGCACAGGTTTAGGTTTATCAATTTCACACCAAATTGTCGTTGAAAAACACAACGGGAAATTGCAGTGTCACTCGGAACCGGGTAAAGGTACTGAATTTATCATCGAAATTCCAATTCGTTGACATCAGGACGACGCTAATCAGGATATAGCAATCCTCGCATCATTTGTGAATTTCTTACTTCCTCTCCGCGGGTTCGGGGAGGGTTGGGGTGGGGTAAAAAATTTACGACTCATTGAGGATTGCTATCTAATTATGTTCAAGTCATATCAAATCCGTTAGCATCGGAATAGTAAATTCGAGTTCAATGTTGACTGTTGACGGCGTCAACCGTCAACCGTCAACAGTCAACATCATGTATGAGTGTAACCGGAAATGATATCAGCCCTAACTTACTTAAAAACTAAACTGCGTCCGCAAATTGCCCACAAAAATTGTCGGGTTGTTATCGAAATTGTTGGCATTGCCGATCGCATAAAATGCCGGCACGATCGAAACATGGTCGGTGAGAGGAAAATAATAAGTTGCCTCAATTTCGTACTGCGTGCCACCGTTACCCCCGCCAGAAATCAGAAATCTCCGACCGCCAGTAAAGTCAAAAGGTACTAAATATGACACGGTAAGCAAAGCTCCTTCTTTGAACAAATCGGGAAATGCAAGTCCTAACTGATAAGATTGATTTTTGATCGTGCCGTCGGGTCGGTTAGTCTTGGGAAATATATTGGTTTCGGCGTAGCCGTAACGGCCGAAAAGACCAAAACCCCGAGTGACTGACCAATCGAAATTGAAACTATAAGTATTCGCAGTAGCATTCCCCAGCCGACCACCAAAACCGTCATCTGCCACACCGTTTAACGGCTTGCTGTTAGGAGAGCCAATTAAGCCGCCGATTTGCTGGATGTTGGAACGGCTGTACAAAAAACGCAAATTAGTCCGATTGCTCGGACTGAATGTTAATTCTGCTGTAGTCGTATTTGTCCCACCAAACAATCCTTGAGACGGATTGGAAGCGGAATTAAATACGGAAGTGGGCAAAAATTCCGTACTCTCGCCCAAATAGCCAAAACGCAGTTTCAATGCGCGGGCAATATCCCACAAAACCACAGCACCGGCACCGCGTCGGGTAGCGCTTAACAAAGGGCTGTTGTTAGAATTAAAGCTGCTCGCACCGTCTACGAAAAAGTTAAATTTATTGTTGTCAAAGTAGCGGTAAAAATTAATCCGCGGCCCCACTACTACTTGCAAGCTGTTGCTAACAGGGAACCGATAGGAAAGTTCCCGCAGGATAACTTCATTGGGATTTGCTCCGGCAGTTTGATCGAGAAAAGGAGTGCCGAATGTATTGAAAAAACCCGTTGAAGTATACTGGTTGGCTGGGGAATTGCCGTTACCTACAGCTAGCTGTGTAATCAATTCGTCTTTCCCTGTAAAGGAAGTAGTGAGAGTCAACCAAACTAACTGACTGAAAGTGATTTCTGGATCATCGTCCACTCTCTGCACAATTGGTCTGTTGGTGACTGGATCGCGTCCGGCTACTCGATCGAGCGGAGCAGCATTTCCATTTGTTGCTTCAACTCGGACTCGATCGCCCGCAAAAGCTCCAGTCAGGTTAAACCAAGCAAATCCGTTGAGTTTAGTAGTAGTTGAAAATTGGTTGGCCTCCAATTCGGCAGTGCGGGCTTCTAAAGTATCTACTCGACCGCGCAATGTAGCTAATTCTGCTGCAAATTCTTCTTGCAATCTTTGCAAAGCAAGTAAATCTTCTCGCTTGACTAAATTACCAGTAGAACCGCCAAGTTGTTTGGTAATTTGGTCTAAGCAAGCGTTTAATCCGGCAGCAAATTCGTAGCGAGTCATGGCTCGATTGCCTCGGAATGTGCCGTCTGGATATCCCGCAATGCAGCCGTATCTTTCTACTAGGGATTGTAAGGCTTGAAAAGCCCAATCTGTCGGCCGCACGTCGGAGAGTTGGGAAACAGAAGTGACTTGTGCTGCGTCTTCTTGTATGCTGAGGTCATCAGCGCTGCCCGTCTCGCTGCTGATGTCGTCAACTTTGCTGGCTTCAGCAACTTGTTGAGACTGAGGAGAGTTTGCAGTTTCTAACTCCTGTGGGGGCAATTCGCGAATTGCCTCCGTTATTTCTGGGGTTGTTGTTGCGTGATCGACAATTGCTATATCTTGTTTGGGTAAAGCAGGATCGACAATTGCTATATCTTGTTTGGGTAAAGCAGGATCGACAATTGCTATATCTTGTTTGGGTAAAGCGCTATTTACCCAAGCTGCATCTGTTTCGGGTAAAGCGCGCTCGACTTTTGCTATATCTGTTTCGGGTGAAGCGCGATCGACTTTTGCATCTGTTTCGGGTAAAGCGCTATTCACCCATGCTGCATCTGTGTCGGGTAAAGCGCGATCGACTGCTGAGTTAGCCTCTGCGGTGATCGCCGCTAACTGCGGTATCTCAATCTTACCTTCTGCCAGCGCTGCGTCTGGGGTAGCCGTAGGGACGGCACTCGCTTCTAGCGCAACTTCTGGAGTTGAGGTATCCTGAATTTGAGCTGTTGCGGAGATCGGCCCCAAAGGCACTGCCGCACCAGAAATCAAGAAAGACAGCCAAAAAGCTTTAACGGAGGTTGAATTATTCACCATACCACTCACACCACTTGTTGAAAATTAAATTTGGCCAATCTTAAACGATAAGCTTGCTTATAAATGTGTTTGGTTTAACAAATTCTTATAAATAGTTAAATTTATTTTAGGAAGCGAGCGATTCCCAATCACTAATGACTGAAGACTACTGACTCCTGACTAATTCCCCCAATGAAGTTTTTATTAGTTACAGATTTAGACAACACGCTAGTCGGAGATGACGAAGCAACTCAAGTTTTAAACCAGCGCTTGCAACCTGTGCGATCGCAAATTTGTTTGGTTTACGCTACCGGGCGTTCTTATGCTTCAACTTGCGAATTAATTGCCCAAAAGCAACTGCTCTCACCCGACTATTTGATCGCAGGTGTAGGCAGCGAAATTTACCAAGACGGAATCCTCGATTTAGATTGGGCGGAATATCTTTCTCAAGACTGGGATAAAATGGCGATCGCCTCTTTAGCGCAGCAGTTTTCCCAGCTCAAACCCCAATCTCTAAAAGAACAAAATCCTTGGAAAATCAGTTATTGTTTGGAACCAGGAGCAGAAAATAGCTCGACTGTCCAGGCTTTGCAGCAAAAGTTAACTGAATCAAGACTGCCAGCTCAAATTATTTTTAGCAGCAATAGTAATGTAGATATTTTACCACAAACTAGCAATAAAGGCAATGCCCTTGCTTATTTACAAAAGCGCCTACAAATTCCATTTGAGGCAACATTAGTTTGCGGTGATTCTGGTAATGATATCAGTATGTTTGACCAGGATGTCCGGGGAGTAATCGTCGCTAATGCTCTGTCAGAACTCTTAGAATGGCATCGCAAATGCGGCACTAAAAATCATTATTTAGCAGGTTCTGTTTGCGCTTGGGGAATCATGGAAGGAATGGCATATTTTTGGGAATTTTGATTGCCAAAAATTCGGTTTGGTTTGTAGTGCTCACTGAAGTCCTCAGTACAAACGCATCCGAAGCACCCCAAGTCCTGCAAACCGTTAAAATCTGTTCAGCAATCTCAACCGCCTATCGATCGAACCTGCCAGTTGCGATAAGTAGCTAGACAAAATTAATTACATAGTTTTCTCCAAATTCTTTCAGGATTTTTTCCACAGAGGTAACAAAAGTACCCCAATTCTTGTAAGCAGATATCTCAATCCATTCATACTTAATAAACCGCCATAAAATTTCAATTAAATTTAGTTCTGGAGAGTAAGAAGGCAACTCAAAGAGAGTAATATTACGTTGTTTCCACTCTTCAAGTTTGTCAACAATAGCATCACTGGTATGAATAGAAGCTTGATCAGTGACAATCACCGTTGGCTTATCTACGGTGGGGAAAAAAGCATCAATACAGGCAATAACCACATCTGAATTAATACTTTGAGATGAAATATAAGTTTCAAGATGGTTATTTCGATTCATAATTCCTAGTACATTCATTCGCTGACTACGACGACTAGGAATTGTTAAATATTCTCCGATGTCCTGCCAGCCATAGGGGACACAAGGAATCAAACAAAATCCCGTTTCATCCAAGTAATATAAATCAATTTTACCCTGCTCATCCAATTGCTTTAATTCTTCTAATTGCGCCTTTTTCTCTTGATATTCCTGGGCTGGAGGCGTTCCTGCAACTCCTTTTCGCATACGATGCCAACTCATATTTAGAGTTTTTAGTATTCTTTTAATTGTTTTTGTACTGGGAGTTATGCCCCAGGTCTCTTGAACTTTTTGGCTAACATTTTTTAATTGCCTTGGTTCTTGTTTAGCCCACTCTTTAATTTGGGCTTTCTGCGAAGAGTTAAATAGTGGCTTAGAACCTCTTCCTGGTTTATTATAAAGTCCTATCATTCCCTCTAATTCCCATCGATTGAACCAGTTATAGAGGGTCTTATAACTTATGCTGAAAATATTCATTAACTCTCCTTTTTTTACTCCTTGCGAAGCTAATATGAGGCAATGTGCTCGTTGACGTACCTGATGATGTCGGCTTTGGCGATAAATTCGCTGTAACAATTTAGACGAAAGAGGGTTTATTTCTCTGATAAACATCATATGAAATTCTAATTAACTCATAATTTTGCCTGGAATATCATTCTACTATGTATTTGTGTAATTAATTCTGTCTAACTACTTACCATCAGCGTGTACTGCTTTATCAAAGCTAATCGAACTTAACTTTAGTTAGCTCAAGCGAGTTGAAGTTTATTTCCTATCCCTCTTGGATACTCGGCTATCCCAAGATAAGTCGGCGATCACCCGATCGCCAAAGGTTCTATAGTTAAGTTTAGCGCCTCAACCTAAATTACTCTCTCTAGAAGAAGTTATTTTTCTAGATCAAGAAGATATAGGTTTAGTCAACTATTTGCCCCTTTCGTTCAGTTCGCGAACGCACCGCCAGATGGAACAAAATACTTTACCCGTAGAGGTGATTCTCTCTCACCCCCGCCAATATTTAGGCAGCATTCGGCTGGATTGGACGCCACAACCGGGGAACTATCTAGATTTAGAGGGACAAACCTACGCTGTATTGGAACGCCACCACCGCTATCAACTCAAATCTGGCCGCTACCGACTGCAAAAAATTGCCTTGTACGTGCAGTCGGCTACACCGCCGACGGAAAGAACTTTTGTAAGTGGCATCTGGGTTATCGGAGATGCTAGCTGTCGCTTTAATGCTCGATCGGAAATTCTGCGCTGTGCTGTCAATCCCAATGGCCCGTGCAACTGCTGTTGCGATTACCAAAAGTCTTGAATCATGGAGTCAGTACACAATTCCACCTCGCCCAACCGAGAGTGCCGAGAATCTCGGCGTCTCCCTCATTTACAAAAAACTATCAAAACCCACTAGCAACCCTCGAACCGAATTTAAATTCTTCAGGCAGGGGGTAATCTATCTTCTGATAGCTGTGCAGCACGTCGCGAATGCCAGTATGAATCAAATTTTCTATGTGCAGCAACTGCTCTGAAGAACAGCGAACCTGAACTGTTTGGTTTGACACAGACTCGCCGGAGTCGATCGCAGTATATCTATTAGGAACTCGGCTGAGTACATAAGCAATTAAATCCTGTCGCAATCCCGAAGGCGAAAAAGCTTGTTGGTAAGGGTGCTTCGGATAAGACTCCAAGATAATTTCTACTTCCTCTGTGACTACAGCTAAGGTAATATTGACAAGATTTTTCTGCATTTTCCCCGTCCCCAAACACTCGTTAACTAATATTTTTGTGGTCGTTCTATATCTCGTCTGATTTCTCATGAATTTTAACCCGCTAATACCCCCAATCGTTCTTCGGTCATCCCCAGCTCGCACTCGGAACTTACCTCTTCTATAACCCGCAGCACGTAGCAGGGAATCTTGTCGGATAAAATAGCACTTGCCACCGTACCAGTGTGAATTTCTAAGACTGCTTCTGCAGCAGCTTCAAACATCAGTCGCTGTCCCGGAAACATCACTCTTTCAAAGTACCAATTAGGAATATTCCCAATCCGAACCACCTGAACTTGGTTGCTAACATTTGCGTAATAGCACAGAATCTGCTTGTTACCTTGATAAGATAGCTGCTCAGACATTTAAAAAATCTCCACACTCTTTCTAAAACTTACTGAGACTTGGCCTTGCCTGTTAGTAGCAATTACGAGTTTGGCTCTTGTTCAAACGATCGACTTATTTTTGGGGTGTTATTCGAGAGCGCGAATCACATCTTCAGTTATTAATTTTTGTAGCATTTAGTTATCCTGCCAACACTTAGAGGACTGGCGCAGAAACCCGGTTTTTCCCGGTACAAAACCCGGTTTGTTTGGTATGCAGGGCCTAGATACTGACTTATGGAGGTTGGTTGTGCTGTAGCACGAGTTAATCGAAAGTACCCTCACTCCCCCGAACTCTCCTGACAACAGGTTCGCTCTTTGGCAGCGGAATGGTGCTGAGAGTGCGATCGACCTTCAGATCCCGAGCTTCGAGTAAACTTTATCTAGAAAATATGAGGAAATTATGAAGACCATCATTTTTTTTGATAAATATACTTTTGTCGAAGGAGAGATTACAACAGTTAGGCAAAAACCTGGTTTTTGAGCCAAAAACTTGGCTGCATCTGTGATCCTGGGTTAAAAAAACAGGTTTCTGAGGGAAATCTGCATAAATCTTGGATTAGCAGGTTGAAACGGAGTTTTTTAGCAAAAAACTTTGCTGCATCTGTGATTCCGGGTTAAGAAAAACCGTTCTTGAGGCAAGTGTTTGTAACTTCTGGAGGAGTTATTCTGCCTGTAAATACGGTGATCGGCTTTGCGCGTAACAAAAAACCCCGACTCCCTGAGATCATCTCTAGAACTTCTAGGGAATCAGAGTTTAAATTAACCAATCACCGATCGATCTCAAAGCTAAATCAAAAAAATGAGGAAATTATGAAAATAGCAGGAAAAACTAGAAGTTTCCTGGACGCATCAACCCGGTTTACCAACATAATTGCGTAATTTTCGCAATAATCAAGAGAACCAGAAAGCGGATTGTCGATCATCATCCGGCTTTAATGCCCCCTTGATTCTTTAGTCGGGCTGGGCCAACTTTGTTTGTCTAGTAAGGGTTTCAAATGCCGAGTTTGATATGGTATCTGCGATCGCTTTTTACCCCAGTTTACAGCAACGGTTCCCAACCCAGAATGTCCGCCACTTGCTGTGCCAAACTCAAAGGATCGAAAGGCTTGGCAATCACCCCCGCTACCCCCAAATCAGCAAATTCGCTCAAATCCATCGCCTGCACCTTAGCCGTCAGGAAAATCACCGGAATCCCCCGAGTAGCCACATTGTTTTGCAGCAAACCAAACAGAGTAAGTCCGTCCATATCCGGCATCATCACATCTAGCAGGATAGCGTCAGGAAGTTGAGTTTCAGCTAACAGCAATCCTTGGCTGCCGTCGGGCGCGCTTAGTACAATCCAGCCGCCTAAATGTTCCAGACAGGCCTGAATCACGCTGCAGAGGTTTTTTTCATCATCGATGACCAGAATGCGCTTTGCTGACATAATTAAAACTCAAATTTTAAATTAATTATGGTAAACTGAAAAAAACTTAAGCACCCTGCCTCATCAACTCGGCTTCTTCACAGATAGAGAAGAAGAAAGAAGCAATAAAATTAAGAGTTTCAGCAGTTAAGAACGTTCTAATCAAGCGGTTGGTATGTAGCCACTCACCTACTGAAACCCTGAACATAAAAATCGACATATCAGACTCCCAAAATCATCCTAACCGCGTGCGTTTCCAGAAACTTTAGCTTTCGCGAGTTCCGATCAAAGCAATCTCAAACCTCCAAACTTTTTCCCCCTTCGCCTTCCAACGGTGCAGGCACTGTGAAATAGAAACTGCTTCCTTCTGAGACAACACTTTCGGCCCAAATTCTGCCGCCGTGCTGCTGTACGATACTGCGACAGATAGCCAAACCCAAACCCGTACCTCCTTTTTGGCGGGAGTCAGAAGCATCGACTTGTTGAAACCGTCCAAAGATAGTTTCTAGTTTATCTGCAGGAATCCCCCGCCCTCGATCTTTGACTTCAAATAAAACCCGTGAAGCGTAGCTATCCCGTAGGGAATCGCCTAAATCTTCCACCCTGAGAGTTACTGTACTCCCTGGAGCGGAGAATTTAATCGCATTGCTCAACAAATTTACCAGCAGTTGAACGATTCTGTCCGGGTCAGCCCAAATTTGGGCTGTTTCGGGCAAAATCGACAAATCAATATTATTTTCAGCAGCCAAAGAAAGTACAGCTTCTGCAGACTTCCGCATCAAGACCTGGGCATCGCACCACTGCTTGACGAGGATAACTTGGCTCGAATCGAGCCGCTCTAAGTCGAGAATATCGTTTACCAAACGCACTAACCGTTCGGTATCGCTCGAAGCGATTTCTAACATCTGTTTGGCAGTTTCCGGTTTACTTTTCAGTACCCCAGCCGCCAGCAAACCTAAAGAACCGCGAATGGAGGCAAGCGGCGTTCTCAGTTCGTGGCTGACAATCGAAATAAACTCATTTTTCATTTTTTCAATTGCCCGACTTTCTGTGATATCTGTGACTGTGCCGACGTGACCAATTAGTTGAGATCTGTCGGAAAAAATCGGAGCTGTTTTCAGCCGACAAAACCGGATGGTTCCGTCTCGCTGGATGTGTCGGAATTCGCAGGAAAATTCCCCATCTAGCGATTGCGATTGGGACCACTTAGACAGAATTAGTTTGAGGTCTTTGCGGTGAACAAACCGCATCCAGCCGTTTCCTAAAGCTGCTGCCGGTGTGAAGCCACCAATTGCTTGACAGCGAGGATTTGTATAGGTACATTTCCCCTCAGTATCGATTTTGAAAATGCCCACAGGGGAGCTCTCGCTCAGAGAGCGAAATAAAGCTTCGCTTTCCCGGAGTTCTGCTTGAGAGCTTTCTAGTTCTCTGGTTCGCTGCAAAACTCGCATTTCTAACCGTTCGTTGAGCTGTTGAAGGGCTGCTTCAGCAAGTTTACGATCGCTAATATCTCGGTGCACTGAGACCCAGTGGGTAAACTCACCATTTTCGTCCGCTATGGGCACAATGCTCATTTCTACCCAAAATTCCGTCCCGTCTTTGCGGTAATTGATCGAGTCAACTCGCAGCGGCTGCCAGGTTTCCAAAGCTGTCCGAATTTGATCGAGACTGGCGCGGTCTGTTTTTTCTCCTTGCAAGATGCGCGGCGTTTTGCCCACAACTTCTTCTAGCGTATAGCCGGTCATCCGCGTGAAAGCTGGGTTGACATAAATAATTCGCGGGCCCGGTTCTTCAACCGGTTCAGCTTCGGTAATTAACACGGCGTCGTTAGTGGTGGTGACTGCTGATTCCAACAGGCGCAACTGCAATTCTCTAGCTTTGCGATCGGTAATTTCTGTAACTGTCCCCACCATCCGCACTGCATCGCCGGCTTCGTTGTAAAAAAACTTACCTTTTCCCTCGATCCAGTGAATGCTGCCGTCGGGCCAAACCACGCGGTATTCCAGAAAGTAATCTGCTCGCTGGGCCAAAGTCTGATTTATAGTATTATCCGTATTTTTTAAATCTTCTGGGTGAATGCAAGCTGCAAAACTTTGATAAGTTCCCGCAAAAGTTCCAGGGGCAAACCCAAACAACTCTTCGTGTTCCCTCGACCAAACAATGCGATTTTTCTGCAAGTCCCAGTCCCAAAATCCGATTTTGGTAGCAGACAAAGCTAAGCTAAGCTGCTGATTAGTTTTCCGCAACTCCATGCTAGTAATAGCAACTCGTAGTTCTCGGGCTATTTCGATTTCGCACCGCTGCCAAGGCAAAGATTTTAACCTCACAGTTTCTTGCCATAAGTCAAAGGAATTGCGAGGAGACAGCGGCCGGCTGCCATCCGGTTTCATTTCAATTTCCCCGTCTGGTTTGCCGGCCCAGTTGACAGTTTGAATTGTTTCGGGACGGAACCACAAAATGTAATAATTTTGCATCTCGGACATGGCAAGGACGAGCAAACCGCTAGCAACTTCTTTAAAAGTCTGCGAGGGCGGATAGAGTTTTGAGAGAGAATCTGTATAAAAAATATCATTATTTATTTGAGTTTTTATCCAAGCAATTAAGTTTTCAATTTCTAGTAATTCCGGGGTTTTGCCGATGGTTGTTAAATTTTCATTTGCACACACAACTCCACCAGTTGCGCCCACTAAGGTCAGCAATTCATCTCCGGATTTAAGTAAACCTTCTACAAACCAGTGTGATTGAGAAATTTTGGTAATAAACTTATGGCAATTTTCTTTTAAATAAATTGCATATTCCCAATTTTCGCTATCTTGTTTATAGCTAAGTTCTAGATTCACAAACTTTGCTAGTAGTTCGCAAGCCTTTCTTGTTTCGTAGTTGACATACTTTCGTGTTGGGTGGTGACAGGCGATCAATCCCCAGAGTTTTCGATCTTTGATTAATGCCAAGGTCATGCTAGCGCCAACGTTCATATTTTTGAGATATTGAACATGGCAAGGGGAAACTGCTCTCAACAAAGAGAAGCCCAGATTCAGGGGGCGGCCGTTCAGCGGATTGCAGTGAGGAATTAGTTCTATTGGCTGACAGTTAATATCGGGAATAAACCGAATTAAATTCATGTTGAACAGCTTTCTTGCCTGGGGAGGAATATCGGTAGCCGGATAGTGCAGTCCCAATAAAGGAGCCAAACTTTCTACTTTGTCTTCGGCGACAACTTCCCCCGCACCGGTGGTATCAAATTGATAGACGATCGCTCGATCGAAACCGATCATCCTCCGCACCTCTGCAACTGCTGTCTGGCACAGCACTTGCAGGTTTGGTGTTTTGTGGATTTTGTCGATCGGCTCTTGGACTAAATGATAAAAATCGAAAGAATCGCTAGGTTTTGGGGAAACAGCCGACTCGAGCTCAAGAATTAATGCTGAATTTGATTGATGTAGCGTCCCCTCAAAAAAAGACTTGCGGTCTTGACTTTTGAATGATAATCTGATAGCGTTACGTTGTTGGTCGTTTTCAAATAAAGCTTTTTCAATAGCTTGAATTTCCTCAGTCTCGACAAATTCCTCTAAAAATTGCTCCAAAAGTTGTTCGGGGTAAAGGCCCATCGCCTCAAAAGTATTGTTGCTAACTTGCAAAATTTTCAACGCCGGAGATTCCAGCACCAAAAGGATGCCGTGAGGTTGAATCGAACCCGGGGCGTAAATTAGTTCGCAGTCGCTGTCATTGAGATTGTTTTTGTCTGAGGGCAATATCATGGCTTTCACCTGATTAATACTTCTCTAAATAAGTCTGTGTTCTTGATGAGCTGGCAAGCATCTATTAACGCCATCGCGTCCGAATCGCACAACCAAACAATCCCAAGTCTTGGCTAAGGCTTCCTGAGTCGTTTCCGACACGCACTGCATATTTATTCATGGTTATACCAGTTTTAAACAAGAATACAACTGTAGCCCCGTGCTCCCAACCACGAGCTTCATCATTCATTCCCAATTCTTCAATTCTTTAATTCTTTAATTTTTTAATCTAAAATGGGATTAGCGCTGTGCCTGAGCCAGTCTGTTTCTTAGTTGAGTCCGCTCCAAACGATTCAGGAGGCGAGCAATTAATTCCGGTTTCACGATCGGCTTGTTCACGTAGTCGTCAGCACCTGCGACAAACATTTGGCGCACTATTTCTGACTCGGAATGAGCTGTCAAAAATAGGACGGGGAGCTTGCTCCAGCGCAAATCGTTGCGAACTGCCAAACACAGCTCGATACCGCTGTAACCGGGCATCTCCACATCTAAAATTAGCAAATCCGGACAAGTCGTTTCGAGTACCTCCCAGAACTTTTCGGGATCGTCCAATGTTGTTACTTGAAATCCCCAAGGTTGTAGAATCACTTGCAGTACAGCCAATAGATGCACGTCATCGTCTACCACCATAACTTTAGCTTCAGCAGGGCCAGTCTGGTCGATTAATTGGGCGACTGCTTTGAGTATATCTGCTGGGGGTATAGATTTGTGTAAAAAGCCCGAAGCTCCCAAACGAGCAACTTCTATTCGATCGCTCAATTGATTGTGTCCGCTAAAAACCATCACCGGAATTTCTGGCTTTTCACTGCGGAGTTCGGCTAAGAGAGAAAGTCCGTTTTCCTGAGATCGGGAAAATTTCAAATCCAGCAAAATCGCGTCGGGAGGCTGTTGAGAAATCGCATTTCTTGCCGCTTGCGGAGAGTTGGCGACTTCTATCTGAAAGCCGGAACCGGATGCTACTGTTTTCAGTTGCTCGCTCCCAAAAGTATCATCATCAACAATCAGCATTCGGCGCGTTTGGGAAACCGCAGGAACCAAAGCGCCTTCTGGTTCGGGCGACGGGCGATCGAATACCTGTTTGAGCTGATGCAGAAATCCCTCAATCTGCTGAGCTGTCCCCGGTTTCAAGATATTTTCAGCCTTGAACAAATGTTCTATCTCGCGCGCAACTTCCGAACCTTTCGGCAGGCCTAACGTTCCCAAAGAACCGACTAATTTGTGAGCTTGGGTCTGGGCTTCCTCGCGCAGTTCGCCCTCCAAGCTTCCGTTTTTCAGTTGAGCGATCGCGCGATCGAATATCGCCACCTTTTCTATAAAATTAGCTTTTAAATTTTCCCGCATTTGGGCAATCGCATTCAAGACTTTGAGACGGCGCTCGTCTTTGTTTAATTCCTGGCTAGACCCGCTGGATTCAGTAGATAAAGTCTCTTGATTTTTAGCAGTTTCTGCCGTTTCCTGCCCAACTTGTTGGCTCTCAATCTCCTCCGGCAGACTTTTGAGCCGATAGCCCAATCCGTACACGGTTTCCACTAAATCTACAGTCATCCCGGCTGCTTTCAGCTTCTGCCGCAGCCCCTTGATGTGAGCGGTAACTGCTTCTTCTTGAGGAAATTCGCCGGCCGACCAAATGCGATCGAGGATAGCGCTGCGACTGAAAATGCGCCGAGGATTTCTCAGGAAAAGTTCGAGCAAATTGTACTCTTTGGGAGTCAAGTGCAGCACTTTTTCGGCATAAGTTACTTCCGTAGTGTCTGGGTTGACTTGCAGTTTTTCCCAAGTCAAATTTGTACTTGACAAAGTTGCCTTACCCCGGCGCAGCAAAGCCCGAATTCGAGCGATTAATTCTTCGAGATTAAAGGGTTTGACCACATAATCGTCTGCACCCGCCTCTAAACCTTGGACTCGATCGTTGCTGCTATCTAGCGCTGTCAGCAGTAAAATCGGCATTTGGCAGCCGGACGATCGCAATTTTCGACACAAACTAATGCCGTCGAGTTTAGGAATTAGCACATCCAAAACAATCAGGTCGTAATCGTATGCCTGCACCAAATGCAACGCTGTTTCACCGTCTGCTGCCGCATTCACATTGTAATTGTGAGAGTTCAGCGCTTGAGTCAGCAAACTGACTGTAACTATGTCATCTTCTACCAGCAGGATTTTCATAAACTTCACCTGTCCTTCCAACTATTCTTGGAACTTTTTATCGGTTTTTGGGGCTAATTAAATAGCCTTTTTACAACTGAATTCAAAAAATCCCCACCTTCAGTATAACAAATACTATTCTTGAAATAGAATTATTGTCAATTATTATTTTGATTTTATTTGTTTTCCTCTCGAAATGTTTCATTATATTCGGGCTGATATTTTATGGTTTTTTGTACTTCAGCGCCTGCTGAATCTTTTGAATCAAATATTGCGAGGAATCTTGATTTTTAACTAAGTCTTCCAACTCGGTGACCGCGACTTCTGTGTGTTCTATATCTCTAACTAAAGAATCAGCGGTAACACTTTTTATGACTCCCAAAGGTTCTTGGATAGCGGTCAACGAATTGAAATTTTTTTCCGCTATTAATTCTTCCAACTCTAATAGGGCCATTTCGGCGCGATCGATCTTGATAGTCACTGATTTAGCCACATTAGCACCCGCTCTTGCTGCCTCCGTGAGTTCGTGAACTCGAAGTTTAAATCGGCTAGCAATTTGCTCCATTTGAGTCCCCAATTCAAAAGTTTTACTTGCCAGTCTGCCAATTTCTAGACTCACTTTGCTCAGGCCACTAGGCTGACTTCCCATTTGATTGGTAACTACAGCCACCTGTACTGCTAAATGCCTGACTTGTTCGATCGCCTCCCGGATGGTTCGGGAAGTGCGGTTAACCGTTTCTAAATCATTAGCTATTGCTTTGCCCACCCCCAAAATTTTATCTGTATTGTTGCAAATAGAATTAGCACCTTGAAAAGTAGCTTGAAATGCTTGGCGACCTTCCGAAGAAATCAGTTTCGCAATCCTTACAAATCGCTGATTCATTTGAGCGATTTCTTCAGCTTGTTTGACCAGTGCCACTTGCTGGGAACTAGGATTGGCATGGGAATTTTCTGTTTGACGTTGGTGGATTTTTAAAAGTTCATTACATTCGTGAACCTTAGCCTGTTCTTGTTGAATTAGCGCCAAATACTTGTGTCTTTCTACTCGGTATTTTTGAATAGCTTTGTTGGCTTGCGCTAAAAGTTTCGACTGGGCAATCACCAGAGTATGAACGTCCAAAAGGTGGTGGCTCTGGTCTTCCCTTACCACAATAATTGGTTCATAAATCAAGTCTTTGTGCCTGTGGAAAGACGCTTGGACGGCATCGTCAACTTTCCAGTTTTCCGAAAGCAGCAAAGGCGGAATTCTAATAAAATCTAACAATGCTCGAATCGGGTGTGACCCGTAAAGTTCTGCGCGATCGGGAAAACTCATTTGCTCTCGAAATTTGACGCGAGAAATCATGCCCAATACCTGTGATTCATGAGTAATAATGACTCCCGGCAGGTCTGGTTCTTGCTCAAATCTTTCAGCCACTACCTGTCCTAGAGTTGCAGCGCTCACTTGAAAGTCGTGACACGGCAGATGTCCGATCGTGAAATCGGGGGTGAGTTGAGTTGGATTGCTCATTTACCCGGATAGTGTTAAGTACAAGTTAACAAATTATATATTAATATTATACTGGAATAAGATTGTTTCAAGTAATAACAATGATAGGGAGAAATAAGCTCTCTGGCTCCGGGGCCTTCTATTACCTACTTTCTGACTACTGTCATCTCAAGCCTGTTGGATCGGCCGCACCTGTTATGCCACGGGTTCCGTCCTCACAACAGGGGCATTCATATTTTGTTCTTTAAAACAACCGGGAAAATATCTAGATTGAAACCAAAAACCTTACATCGGACTTTGCCCCTAGCAACCTTTGAGGCTGCTTACCAGTTGTTACAGCAAATGGCTGAACTCCCAGGGGCGATTTGGCTGACCGACGATGCGATGATCGCTGATTCTCACAATCTGGAAAATTCGTCGGAAAGGTTTGCAGCAGTGGTATCAGAGCATTTTAGCGCACTGCTGCGGGGCAATCTATTAGATGAGTTCGCAACAAACGGACACAAGCACAGCGAAAAAAATTTCCATTCGCAATTGAATGTGCAGTTGACTTTCGACCCCGGGGCGATCGCCGATTTCCTGTCTCCCCTCGCAGACAAACTCGCAGAAATAACGCCCGCACCCTCGTGGCCAATTAACATTCGCGCCCTCAAACAAGCAATTAAAAATATACAGACTAACTCGGCCGTTCTTCAAAGCGAATTCACCCTAAATTTGCTGGATATTCTCGCTGCCAATGCCAGCCCAAATAATCGCCCGCCCCTACACAGCCAAAGAGAAATAGAGGGAAAATCCGCGCCCAAAGTTATAGATCCAGAAACGCTACAAAGCCAGATTGCTGAAGCCGTCAATCAATTACAAATTGCCAGTCCCTGTATTTCATTTTGTCAGCCAGTAGAAGATGCTTTGCAGCAGCAGCTCGAACAAGAGCGACTTTTAAATCAGGTCACAACTCAAATCCGCCAGAGTTTGGAATTGCCTGTAATTTTGTCAAAAGCAGTCGAGCAAGTGCGAGAGTTTTTGGAGGTCGATCGCCTGTTAATTTATCAATTTGAAAAAGTGCCAGCACCGCACAAGATCGAGTTAGCGAAAGAAAGACCTACGGCGGTTTCTGGGTCTGGCGAAATCCCAGAAAATTCCGGGTCTTACTTGTATTTAGGTCGCGTTACCTACGAAGCTTTAGCCAACGATGCTATCTCGTCTGTACTGAATTTTAGTGATGGCGCGCAGTGTTTTACTAATGGAGTCATTGACCGAGAGAAATATCGCAAAGGTTTGGCTTTGTGCGTCGCGGATGTGGAAACAACTTACTCTTCGCAGCCTTGTTTTTTAGAGTTGATGCGGCGGGCCAAGGTGCGGGCAAAGTTGCTAGTGCCGATCGTAGTTCAAGATGACTTGTGGGGGCTGCTAATTGCCCACCAGTGTACTTTTCGGGAGTGGGAAGAAAGCAAAAAAACTTTTTTGCGACAAATAGCAGAACATTTGGCGATCGCCATTTACCAAGCCGAACTTTATGCACAAGTCCAGCAGCAAAAGCGCACCTCAGAACAGCGCGTAATAGAGCGCACGCGAGAACTGCGCGATGCACTGGTTGCCGCCCAGTCTGCCAGCCTCGCCAAGAGCGAATTTTTGGCAGCTATGAGCCACGAATTGCGGACTCCTCTCACTTGCGTCATCGGTATTTCCGACACGCTGCTGCGGTGGTCTTACGGCAAAGTTGGCAGCAAAGAAGTGCCGATACAAAAGCAGCGGCAGTACCTGCAAACTATCCGAGACAGCGGCGACCATTTATTAGAATTAATTAACGATATTTTAGATTTATCGCAAGTAGAAGCTGGAAAAGCAATATTAAAAATTAGTGAATTTTCACTTTCTAAATTAGCTTCTCAGAGCCTGCACGCCCTCAAAGAAAAAGCTGCGACTAAAGGCGTGGAACTGCTGCAAGAACAGCGAATAAAACAAGAGTGCGATCGCTTCATCGCTGACCCGCGCCGCTTGAGACAAATTCTCTTCAATCTTATAGGAAATGCGATTAAGTTTACTCCCAAAGGCGGGCGAGTCATCCTGCGAGTTTGGGTGACAGAAGATCAAAATCGAACGCCGGCATTTCGGCAGGCCGGTACTGCACCTGCTGGCAGTACCGCTGTTTTTCAAATCAAAGATACTGGCATTGGAATTCCCGAAAATCAGCGATCGCTGTTGTTTCAAAAATTCCAGCAGTTGGATTCCCCCTACCGCCGCGAATACGGCGGCACCGGTCTGGGATTGGCTTTAACTAAACAGTTAGTAGAGCTTCACGGCGGTGCGATCGAAGTCAACTCTACAGTTGATGTCGGCTCTACTTTTACCGTTTTTATACCCATCCAAACTCTAACCAAAGATGAATCCACAAAATTCACATATGAAAAATCCAATTCATCTTTACCGCTGCATTCTTCCTCCTTGCGGGGCAGTCTCGTGCTCGTCGAAGAAGATGAAGAAACTGCCATGCTGATTTGCGATATCCTGACAGCAGCAGGACTGCAAGTGGTGTGGATGATTGAAGGTTCGGCGGCGGTGGAACAAATTGAACTTTTGCAGCCCAATGCTGTGATTGTCGATATGCGTTTGCCGGGTATGAATGGCTGCGAAATAATTCACCAACTGCGCCAAAGACTAGCTACTGAAAATATCAAGATTCTAGCTTTAAGCGCTCATGAAATTCCGCTAGATCAGATATCTTTCGTGACGGCGGGAGCTAACGATTGTTTGGCTAAACCGATTCACCCTGAGCAATTGCTGGACAAAATTATTTCTTTAATGGCCGGGATTGCTAATGGGTAATTGGGCATGGGGCATGGGGCATGGGGCATGGGGCATGGGGCATGGGGCATGGGGCATGGGGCATGGGGCATGGGGCATGGGGCATTGGTCATTTAATATAATTCAGTTTTTGAGGCAATTATGGGAAGACCTGATTTTGAGGAATTAGAGGTTTATAAGTTGGCGGAAAGTTTGGCGAATCAGATTTGGGAAATTGTTAAAAAATGGGATTACTTCACAAAAGATACGATGGGTAAACAGATCGTTCCGTCTGCTGATAGTGTCTGTGCTAATATTGCTGAAGGAAGAGGTCGTTATAATGACCAAGATAATCGGCGTTTTGTAAAAATTGCGAGAGGCTCTTTGTACGAAACAGTAAACTGGTTAAGATTAGCCTACGCTAGACAACTTATCACAAGCGAAGAAGTAAGCAAATTTAAACCAATTGTCGATAAATTACTACCAAAACTTAACGCTTATTTGATTTCAATAGGGCACAGGGAATAAATTACAAAAAAGCCCCATGCTCCATGCCCCATGCCCCATGCCCAATTCCCCATGCCCCATGCCCAATTCCCCATGCCCCATGCCCCATGCCCCATGCCCCATCCGCAATTCCCCATGATTAATTGTCAAATTCCTACAGGATTAATTGTTTCTTGTCAAGCACCTGCTGATTCGCCGCTGCACGATCCGATCGTAATTGCGGCAATGGCTCGAACCGCCATCAATAGAGGTGCGTCGGGCGTGCGGATTGACACTCCGGCTCACATTGCAGCGGTGCGAAAACAGATATCCGCTCCCATAATTGGGATTTGGAAGCAGCAATTGCCGGGATGCGAGATTTACATTACTCCTCGGTTTGAAGACGCGGGGGCGATCGCGGCTTGTGGAGCCGATATTATCGCCGTTGATGCTACTCTGAGAAACCGTCCTGCTGGCGAAGAGTTAAAGACATTAATCGGGCGAATTCACAGTGAATTGGGTAAATTAGTGATGGCGGATGTAGATACAATAGAAGCTGCGATCGCGGCCGCCGAAGCTGGTGCAGATACTGTAGCAACTACTCTTTTTGGCTACACTGCCCAGACGGAAAATTTTTCGCCGCCGGGATTTGATTTGCTTGCAGAAATGGTAGAAAAGCTTAAGGTTCCCGTTATCTGCGAAGGCGGGATATCGGGGCCGGAAATGGCTAAAAAAGCCTTGGATTTAGGAGCGATTGCTGTTGTTGTGGGGACAGATATTACTGGGATTGATCTTAAGGTGACGGCCTATAAGTCGCTGATGGGGAAGTAAGTTCGGCAACCGATTGTTTAACGGATGTAACGGATGTAACGGATTGAAAAAAGTTAGGCAACCGATTGTTTAACGGATGTAACGGATGTAACGGATTGAAGGAAGTTCGGCAACCGATTGTTTAACGGATGTAACGGATGTAACGGATTGAAGGAAGTTCGGCAACCGATTGTTTAACGGATGTAACGGATGTAACGGATTGAAGGAAGAAGGGAGAAGAAATATTCGGCGATAGAAATGGCTTGTAGGCACAGGAAACGCGCCTGCTAAGGGTGGGAAATATCGGGCGATTTCTATCGCCCTTTATCAGGGGAAGTTACTAAATCAGTACGCCGTTGATAAAGCTGCTAACTACAGCCAAGGCGATCGCCCCCAGTACCGCGCTCCAAAGGCCCATCCGCAAACTAAATCCTTCAACTAACTTCGCAGCCGAGGCAAAAACAATCACGTTCATTACAAAAGCAAACGCGCCGGAAAGCAATCCCAGCGTCAGTAGGTTCGGCACGAAAAAAACTGCTTTCAGAATTGGCAAAATTAAAACATTCAACATTCCCAAAACCGCAGCGGAAATTACTGCTTTCGGTGTGCTGTCAATTTCTACGCCGATCGGCAGTTGAGAAATTAGCAGCAAGCTGCTGCCCGTCACGAGCCAAGCAATCAAAAAATCGATCGGTTCCACAGAGCACCTACCTCCTTAACAGTTGAATTGTCAGAAAAACCTGATATTTAATGTCTAACTTAGTCAACAAATCCGGCTGATTCATCTGCCAATCGATAGAATTTATGTCTGTTACTAAAGAGTTAGAAGTTATAATCCCTGTATCCTCTGCCAAATCATCCGGATGGGAACCGTATCAACCTGTTAGTTGAATAAAAAGAGCAGATTAATTAATATGGCTGGCGATTTTTCTTTTAACTCTAAAATCCGATTCGACAAAAATGGCTTGGACAATGCTTCACGGCAACGCAGCCGATCGCTCCAAGTTATGATTTTTATGCTGCTCGTCACTACGTTGGTGACGCTACCAATATTTCGTCTAGCCGAACTGCAACTGGTACAGGGAGCCTACAATCGACAGCGGGCGGAAAATAACCGCATTCGCCCTGTTTCAGTCCCAGCGACTCGCGGTCAAATTTTAGACCGCAACGGCAAAATTTTTGCGGCCAGCCGCGTATCTCGATCAGTATATGTGTGGCCAAAAGAACGATCGGCCAAGGAGTGGCAAGAGATCGCCGCTACACTGGGCCCGATCGTCAAACTTCCCGCGGCCGAAATTATCAAAAAAATCGATGTAGCTGGCTACAGATCAGCCCTGCCAGTGCGAATTAGTAAGGATATTGATGTCGGTACTTTCGTCGCTTTGGGAGAACAAAGTAATGCTTTGCGGGGAGTTGAAATTCGCGTAGAATCGAGCCGAGACAATCCCAACCAGCAGTTAGCAGCTCACCTTTTGGGATACGTCGGCGAAGCTAGTTTAGATCAATTAAAAGCTAATCCTGCATATCCGATGGGAATGATCGTGGGTCAAATGGGAGTTGAAAAATTAGCCAATTCAACTTTAGAGGGTGTTTGGGGAAACCGTTTAATCGAGGTAAATGCTAAGGGCGAGGAAATCCAAGATTTAGGTGTAAAAGAGCCTATCCCCGGCAAACCGGTACAGCTAACTTTAGATTTAGATATGCAGAAAACTGCGGAAAAAGCTTTGGGCGATCGCCTTGGTGCAGTTGTGGCGATCGACGTGAAAACCGGCGCTCTTTTAACAATGGCTAGTTGGCCGACATTTGATCCCAATATTTTCACCCGCAAGGTAACTCAAACAGAATGGGATCGGCTGCAAGGGCCAGACAAGCCATTTTTAAATCGGGCAGTTCAAGGCTATCCAGTCGGCAGCACTTTTAAGATTGTAACTTCTGTAGCCGGGATGGAGTCGGGCAAGTTTTCTCCTGACTCGACTTTGGTAAGTTCTGCTTCAATTAACATCGGCGGAATTTCCTTTAACGAACACGGTGCCGGTTACGGCGTTATCGGTTTCCGCGATGCTTTAGCCTACAGCAGCAATACGTTTTTCTATCAAGTAGGTATGACTGCAGGGCCGGAAGAAATGGCGAAATGGGCTAAAAAAATGGGCATTGGCGGTACTATTAATTTAGATCTTTTGGGGATAGACGGCGCCAATCACGGTCAAGTTCCGATACCAGCAGAGAAACAGAAAATGTATGGGGAAGATTGGTATGTTGGCGATACGGTAACAATGGCGATCGGTCAAGGTTTGGTACTTTGTACTCCGCTAGAATTGGCAGTGATGGTGTCAACTATTGCCAACGGTGGTTGGCGAGTGCAGCCACATTTGTTGGCTTCTCAAACCAATACGCCTGTTACTCAAAAAATTTCAACAGGTATTAAGCCGGCAACTTTAAATGTCATTAAACAAGGATTGATTGAGGTGGTGAAAAAAGGTACAGGCCGCGGCTTGAATGATGGTACTATTCCTTTAAGTGCGGGCAAAACTGGGACGGTGGAAATGCCCGGTCATCCTGACAATTCTATGTATGTGGGTTTTGCTCCTGCTGACAAACCGGAAGTTGCGATCGCAGTTATAGTTGAAGGCGGCGGATTTGGTTCTGTATCGGCGGCACCAATTGCTCAAGAGGTATTCCGAACCTATTTCCAAAAGCAGGGTTTTAAACCTACTAATAAGCCTCTCTAGTCATGACTTCACTGTTGACTGTTGACTGTTGACTGTTGACATTTTGTCCAATACTTCGATCGCACTATTCTTGATATCTGGGAAAAGTGCGATCGATGTTCAAAAGTTTTCCCCTACCAATCGTCTCACTTCCACGGTCTATAAATTCATCATTGGCGCCACCTGTTCCACACTCATTCCAGAATTTAAGAGTTGAGTTACGAGCTGGCGCAATGTTGACTCCGCGGCCATTCGTCCCAGTTTTTCTTCCTTATGAGTCTTCAAAAACTCACCCGTTTCAGGAACTCTAAACCTCAATTCTCCTGAAATTAGATGCAATTCCAGTCCCAACACTTCACTGAACAACCACAGCGTATCGAAAGCGATATTGTTGGCTGCAATCGGCTCATACTGATTGTTTATTAAACGTACTCCCTGTAAAATTGGATTCAGATAATCTCCCGACGGATGGTACTGAAAATATTCCCTAACTCCCAAATCCCGATAAATTTCCGGTTTCGTTTGTTGGTCTTTCGTCTGAGTAGTTTCCGAAGTAATTTCTAACACAAAATCGGGAGTAATTCCGCCTTCTTCCCAAACTTTATAATTATCCCTTTTGCGGTTAGCTACTCCAAACACCACATAAATATCCGGAGCAACAACCGCTTGGTTGTTCCCTTGTTCATAATAAATGAAAGAATTAGCTGACACGTAAACATCAGAACGTTCTTGAAAGTAAAGCTTGACAGCTTCAACGCTGTAAGTCATGTAATCGCGCGTGATGTCGCTTTCAGCCATCGGCTCTCCGTCGCTGCTGGGATATTCAATTTCTAGTTGTTCGACTTGAGTTAAAATTGTCATTTTTCAATTTCCCTCAAAGTTAATTAATTTAATGTCCGGTAAATAAGTTTGGTAGGGTGCGTCGCTGCGATATCTTGGATAAAACTTGCAGATTATAGATGGCGACGCACCTTACACGGGATCTCGTAATATTGTGTGTATCACATATACATGGAATATGCTGTATAAACGGAGGACACGGCACTGCCTTGTCCCTACAATTAATGGGGTATGGACACTCCAAAAGCCGTGTCCTCGGTATGATTCCGATGCAGCCGGAAATGATATAACATCTGTTTGAGAGTCTACAGATACAGACTCTTTAAATTCTAATTAATCCCTCTATCTAAAATAATCATTTCCGAACCAACAACCGGACTTCTAGCTATTAACTTCCCTTCCATATTCGCAATTTCTAACTTGCTGAAATCGAGTGAGTTAGCCTCCTTCCACATCTTTGTTGCGAGTTGATTTTGCTCAACTTCGCTGAGTTTGTACCAATCTTCAGCGACTTTTACTGTCAAAATGCTGCTGGAAAAATTAACTTGAACAGACTCAACTAAACCGCCGCCCAGTCGATTCTTAATGTCAGTAACTTGATTTTGAATCGCAGCAATCAGAGACTGTTCGGGCGTCAGCGGTGGCGGTGGGATAAGTTCTACTGGTTGGGGTTTTTCCGGCGCCACTAAATCGGGCAACTTGCTTTTGAATTTAGTAGAGATTGGCTCAGATGGTACGATCGACTCTGGCGATTTCGGCGTTCCCGATGCCATAAAATCACCAAAAGTTTGCGGCGACTGCTGCGTTGCTGGGAGAGGCACTTTTGCTACTTTCTCCGGCGGTTTTGCTGAGAAACTGTTGAAAGTTAAACCGACTACAACGATAAGAGTTGCTGCTATGGCGGCGTTTAAAATTGGATCGGACAGCTTCTCGTTGGCAGATGGTGGCAGTAGCGATCGCACTAGCCGTACAATACTTTGCCAAAGTACAACGACTTTCTCTAAAAAACTCCCTTCCTTGCGTTGGGATACAGGCTTTTGCTCAACTTTTACAGCAACTTTTGGTGGCACGCTGTTAACTTCCACAGCAACAGCCGGAGGAGTTGCTGTTGCTGAGTCTGAAGCGGTGGGTGCGAGCGGCTTTTCTTGCTGCAACGGCGGTTCGGCTGGTAATTTTTTGCCTTTTTTTCCCAAATTCCCGATCGATGCAATCAAAGTTTTGATTCTCTGATTTTTGGGAACCGCGCTGCTGGCATTTTGAGTTTTGCTGCCAGTGGGGGCAGACTTGGCGGCCGAATCAACCTCCGGTGTCGGAGATTGAGAGGGTTCTGGAGTTGACTGGTTTAGCTGTTCTTCTGACATTTTCTCTGCCTTGGGGCGTTGCAAATATATCTAAACGCGATAAATTTTAGTTGAGCCATCTCAACCTTAATTTATCATTTTATTAGTTGTAACCGAATCAAAATGAGCATCAAACGCCGTCACTTTCTAATTTTAGGCAGTCTCAGCAGCTTAGGTTTTGCCGGAGTCTGGAAAATGTTTCAGCTTCGGACTGCCTGGGATACAGACGCCAACGCTGCTTTGCCTTCTAACGTTGAGGCAGAAAGGGCGATCGTTCCTTTGCCGGCCTCACCGCCTATTTTACGCTTTATTTCGGTAGCCGACACCGGTACCGGCGCAGAAGGTCAGTATGCTGTGGCTGAGGCGATGGCGCAATATCACCGGGAAAACCCTTTTAATGTTGCTGTTCTTGCCGGCGACAATATCTACAATAACGGCGAAATTGAAAAAATTAATGCTGTTTTCGAGCGGCCTTATCAGCCCTTATTACAGCAAGGTGTAAAATTTTATGCTTGTCTGGGAAATCACGACATCCGCACTGCTAACGGGGATCCGCAAGTTAAATATGCGGGTTTTAATATGCAAGGTCGCTACTATACTTTTCGCCGCGATTCCGTACAGTTTTTTGCTTTAGATACCAATCACAATGCGGATTGGAAAAATCAGCTTGTTTGGCTGGAAAAAGAGTTGAGTCAGAGCACCGCACCTTGGAAAGTTGTGTTCGGCCACCACCCGATTTATTCCTCTGGGGTGTACGGAGTGAGTCAATCTTTTATTAAGACTTTGACGCCTTTGTTTCAAAAGTACGGCGTGCAGCTTTATATCAACGGACACGATCACAGTTACGAACGCACTCGCTCGATTAACGGTACGACTTATTTAATTTGTGGGGCCGGCGCGGGTACTCGTCCGGTGAGCCGTTCTGAGTGGACGGAGTATTCTGCTAGCCGCCTGAGTTTTGCGACGTTTGATGTCTATGAAGACCGGATGTTTGTCAGTTCTATCGGTACTGACAAAGGGGTTTTTGACAGGGGAGTGATCGAAGTGCGATCGGCTTAATTCAGATTATATTCAGGAGCCAACAAAATGAATAGGGGTTTTAGAGCCAATAAAACTGGTTTTGTTTTAGAAACAACTGTAGAAGGTACGTTGAGAGGCCACGGATATCTCGAAATATGCCCCCAGTTGCCGAAAAAGCGCAAGCGAGAGTGGCTCTTAAGCTCTACTGAAAATCCCAAGCGATATGCTAAACAGGTTTATATCGGGTCTAGCATCTATGAAACTGAAATAAATGTCGATTTTTATATTGTTGATTCCGGTTTGTTTCCTCGGGGTCTAATTGTTGAGTGCAAGTGGCAAGAAGACAAAGGTTCAGTAGACGAGAAGTATCCTTACCTAAATTTAAATATTAAAAATTGTTATCGGGTTCCTACTATTGTTATAGTGGGTGGGGACGGTATGAGGCAAGGTTCGATCGACTGGTTTAAAAAACAAATTCCTGACAATCAAAATCTGTTGGCAGTCCACAAGCTCGAAGGTTTCATTACCTGGGCTAACAAATATCTGTAACAGGAGTTAGGGGACTTTCCCGCGTGTGGGGCAACCACGTATTGATCCTACGAAATATACTTAATTAGAGACTTTGCGTAAGTAAGACTTAAAATGAACGTATTAATAATTCCGTGATTTTTCCGCGCTTAAAACTATTAGAATTAATTCCCCTAGATGCTGATATTTCAAGGAGCTTTGGCAGAGATTTATTTGGAAAAAGTTGAGTATCGCTGTAGATTTTTTCGATAAAATCGCAGTTTGAATTAGACAGCATAACTTTCACCCCCCGTTCTGCAAGTTCTGCAAAAATATCTCTCAGTTTAATCTGTTCCGATTCTTTGAAATTATCCCGGCTGTAAGTCGTGAAGTTACTGGTGGCACTGATTGGATAATAAGGCGGGTCAAAATAAACAAAGTCTTCGCTACTGGTAGCAAAATCCAAAACTTCATCGAATTTTCTGACTTCAATTTGAGCGGGCGCGAGTAAAGATGAGACCGATCGCAGTAAATCTGCTTGACAAATGTTAGGATTTTTGTATCGACCTATAGGAACATTAAATTCACCTTTTGAGTTTTCTCTATAGAGGCCGTTGTAACAAGTTTTATTTAGGTAAATCAGGCGTGCTGCTTGTTCTGTATCTGTTTTGTAGGAGCGCGATCGCACCGAGTAATAATAATCTTTATTGTCCTTGGTATGTTCTAACTGATGTTCCTCTAAAAGTAGAATCAGTTCCTCCACTTTATCCCTGACACAGCGATAAGCATTAATCAACTCAGGATTAATATCTGTTAAAACAGCTTGCAAACCAGGGTGCTGCTGTGCTAAGTAAAAAAATATAGCTCCGCCACCCAAAAAAGGCTCGTAGTAAGTTGTGAACTTTTCAGGAAAATAAGGTTGATATTGTCCAATCAACCTAGTTTTGCCTCCTGCCCATTTCAGAAACGGACGTGGCAAGACGAAAGAAGGTGCGGCAGCAGACATTTATCTAGAAATAACGGCCCTATAATATTTATCACAACTAGAACTCAATAGACATACTTCTGAAGTTCTTACCGGAGGTCGCGTGGCATTAAACAGACAGTGCTGGAGCCATCGGCGAAAAGTTTTCGTTAGAATTATATATGTCAGCCTGGCCGGCAAAAATGCCCGATCGCCCGATCGGCAGATTTAGCTCCGGCTGTGCCAAAATTGTCTAACTCGCTCACAAGTGTTACCAGTCAAAGATCGTGCTGTGACACTTTACCCCACCAAGCCAATGCAAGATTTTATTAATAACGTCTCTCGCTACCCGCGCTTTTTCATTACGATATGTCTGGGAATTTTCTTTTTCCTGTTCGAGCGACTCAAACCCCTGCTCGATCGACCGACAAGTGCGATCGCCCTGATTAGTTCGATTGTAGCGACTTTTGTCTTTCTAACTTTTACACTGCGGGCTATGTTAGGCCTGAGTTCGGTTTAAAGCCTGCGCTTGAACGCAAACATCAACGGCAAATTCAGTTAAAACACTAACTCCCAAAGTAACTGCCAATTCTTGCAGGCGATCGCACACTTGACAATAGTCGCTGCGATAGATTGGAAGAGGAAGTTAGTAAGCGGCGTTACGTCAGCGCTGCTCAACCAAGCCGCAGGCCCACATTACCGAAGTGCAGGACAAGCGTTTGGGGCTATCAACATTCACTGGGGAAATACTGCACCTCTGTTTCCCCGGTGTCCCACTTAATCATTAGGAAGCGGCACACCCCGCCCCGCTTTCCTCTCCCGTTAACCTGACGGTATCACGAGAGTTTCCAGCGGACAAGACAGATGAAGTTTGAACATATCTATCAATTTTTTCAAGACCCCCCTCCTGTTTATCTAAACAAGGAGTTAGCTGTGTGTTACATTCTCTCCGTGTTATTGCGCGGAGATTCCTACGGTACAGAACTGATTGGCCAACTAGAGAGGGAATTCCCCATCTACCGACTATCTGATACCGTTCTCTACAGCGCTCTGAAATTCCTCGAAGATGAAGCCGTAATCACCGGTTACTGGAAAAAAGTAGAAGGACGCGGCCGCCCCCGCCGGATGTATCAAATCCTCCCTGAGTGGCGCCACCAAGCTCAAGACCTCGCTCGTCTCTGGCATGAGTACATTGGTCAGGGAAACGGCTCGTCAGAGCGTCGTTCCCGCGCCTTAGAAACTGGTCACACAGGTTAGCCGAGTTGGAATCGGATGCCTAAACCCTGGAGATGCTGGCGCTACTTGCAAAGCGATTTGCCCGATTGCCTTCGCTTTGCTCGATCGCCACACAGCGATTAAAGCAGCTACACTACATCAGGACTTACGCATTGTCACTTAAGAATTAGGGATGATGGGGAGATATGGAAATTATTGGGTGATGGAGAGCAAAACGCTTTGCAGAAGAAGCTTTCTGCGAATTTTGATAAAAAAGTGTCTGCGTAAGTCCTCGATCGCTTTCTTATGTAAAGTTCTGTAAAGTAATAGTAGATAATTTCAATTACACAAACTTCTACCAATGGATACTGCTGTTCTTCCCTCTACCTTTGTGCTGACGCTGCTGTTGGCCGTAGGCTTGTTTTTCTTCATCAAGGCTTCAGTCAAAGATCGCATCGAACAAGTCAAGCTGGCTTCCGAGAGCGCCCAAGAGTCACTGTTAACCGACTTACAACAGTATTTTGCCGATAGAGCTTACCGAGTTGCAGCCGTCGATGCCCCCAACTATAAAGTCACGTTTGAGGGTTTTGTGCGGCCGAGTTGGTTTCTAGCTATTTTTCTAACTCTGCTGAGTGCAGGTGGCACTCTGTGCTTGGGACTGGTTTTGGGAATGCTAGTTCCTCAGCAGGGTCAAATTTTCCTAGCTTTGGTACTGCTGTCCCCGCTGGCGGGGGTATTTTACTGGAAAAAAGCTGGACGCTCTGAGCAAGTCTCCCTCAAACTCGAATCAGTTGCTGAGTCGGGAAGCCCAACCAAGAGCTTTGTTACTGTCAGAGCTCACCGCGATGAACTAGCAGCCATGCAAAAAGCTTTAGATTTGAAACCGATCGATTATAAAGTTTGACGCGGAACGTTTTTTGATATGCTAGATGCCGTAGTTAGACTTCGAGCTGACAAACTGATGACTCAAGAGAGGCTCTTTCGTTGATAAACCCGTGGCTGTTTTTTTGATCCACTTGTTTGATCGACAAATTCGATCGACAAAACAGTCAAAAAAAAACCATTATCGTGAAAGTGCCAATTGTGGCGATCACCCTTGGGCTGCGATCACGCCTGTTGCGATGGCTCCTTATACCCTAGTTTCTAAGGACTTTTCGCAGAAATTTCAGTTGGCACTCTCCAGACAATGAGAACTCTCGCGCTTTTGTTAAAAAACTTAGAAAAACATTGCTGTCAATGTTTTGAGCTAAACATTTTGAGCTATGCGCGGCTGGCTGACACCACAGGAATTTTTTCTGTGGTAGCTTCCAACATCACCTTTAAGCTGGGAAACAAGAAATGGTTCTCTTCTACGTATTGGGCTCCAAATAAACCTTTTTCAGCCCAGAAGTATCTGTCAGTGGTATGCTCGTTACGCTTGACTAACAGCAAAGCTGGGGGAGCAATGCCTTCTGCATGGATGAACTTGCGAGCCGCTGTTACGGGTTTATCTTCGCCGCTCTCGATGCTATATTGAGGCACACACTCTAAAATTCTGCGTCCTTCTTGTCGGCGGCGACTCTTGCGTTTGCGTCTCCTGGCCAATTTCTTTACCTCCTCTGTGAGCAGACAGTATGAGCAGACAGGTTGTAATGATAGCTACCAAATCCGAGGCCAGTATATCCGTTCTAGCTCAAAATTTCAACTGTTTTTAATATATCGACATAATCTTAACATTCGTGCCGATCGACAAAAGTGTAGCGGTTGTGGTATGGTTTGGCCCAAATTCCGCCAAAAGCCAAGGTTGGGGATCGGTGGAAGCTCCGCGGACGGCGATGCGGGGCAATCTGGGTTCATGAAAGCCCCATGCCTTCAACATAGCTGCCTTCTATCAAAGGGAAGAAACCTGAAATCTAGAAGTCTCTCATCAGTAATCGGCCGCCGATCGTTTGTAATTTACTTAGAATTCCGTTAGATATCTTAATGTGGCGCTCATGTTAATGCCAGCCAGTTCAGAATTTGTCAAACTTTGCCGCTCGCAGGTAGCCATCGCCGTTAGTTTGGGAGCGAAATTCAGCGCGGTATACCTGACACAAGAGTTGGTAGAAGGCAGCGAAGCAAAGTTGGTGCCGATCGCAGTTTACCCAGAAACCTCAGCCGAATCGGAAGAAAATCAGGGGTTGAGGTTGCAATCTTCCGAAAGCTCGACAGTGAAACCGGTACCGCGACTGCTGGCGCAGCCTGTTGAGCCTGTGGAAGAATCAACGGTAGGGGCGATCGCACCCGAACCGCTTCCGGGTAATGAGCGCAGTTCCCATCAGTGCCAAGGCCCGGAGAATGTGTGGCAGCAGCGCAGGCAAATTGTGACGCCTCTGATACACGAGGGAGCTGTAATGGGACTCCTAGTCAGCGGTCGGCAAGACAGGCCTTGGAACGAGCGAGAAGAGGCTCAAATACAACAAATTGCTCGCACCTTAGCCCTAGCCTGCATTTTAGACCAGCGCTCGCAGTGGATGCAGCAGGAATTGGGTACGAGTCGGCAAATCCAGGCTCAGGTTTACGACACGATGCACAATTTGCTGCACCAGTTCAAAAGTCCGCTGACAGCGTTGCGAACTTTTGGCAAGCTGTTAGCGCGGCGGTTGGTACCCGAAGACAAAAACCGCAATGTGGCTTTTAGTATTGTCCGAGAGAGCGATCGGCTGCAAGAGTTGCTCGGCCAGTTCGATCGAACCGTTGACACCGGCGAAGCACATCTCAAACTGCGATCGGGCACTTCAGAAAAAGCAATGTCCAATGTGGAATCAATCCGGCATTCTCCTCTGTCGCTGTCACCTGCAGCCAATTTGGAGGAATCCTGTTTTGTGGCAGAAGTCTTAAAACCGCTGTTAATTTCCGCCGAGGCGATCGCATCTGAAAGGAATCTGAAATTGGTAGCCGACATGGAGGCGAATTTGCCGCCAGTCTCAGCGAACGATCGAGCTTTGCGCGAAGTTTTGAGCAATTTAATTGACAATGCTTTGAAATATACCCCCGCCGGCCGCCAAATTTATATTAAAGTCCGGTACAAAGCAGCGGATGGCGATCGGGCAGGATACAGCCAATTGCCTGCCATAGCAGTTGCCGTCAGCGACACAGGTTCCGGCATTCCTCCCCAGGATTTAGAGCATTTATTTGAGCGGCACTACCGGGGAGAAAAAGCGCAGACAGAAATTCCCGGTACAGGATTGGGTTTGGCGATCGCCCGCGATTTAGTCCGCCAAATGCAAGGAGAAATAGAAGTATTTTCCCCAGTCAATCCAGAATGGCTGCCCTCTGCAGAAACTAATTTATTATATCCAACCGATCGCGGCACTACATTTGTGGTTTGGCTACCAGTGAATAAGTAACGAACTCTATTGCTTAGAGACATTTTTTATGAAGCATCTACCTTTATTCGATAAAATTCCTAAGTTGTCAAATTCTTTAGAAATTTTCAAAAAACACTTTTTTCGTGTACGGTTTTTAGCTGCTTTTAACATTCTGACTGTTCTGATTTTGGGCGGGCTGAGTGTATACGCAAAACTCAACAACCAGGGAGACGGAGTTGAACGCCTGTTTAGCGACCCTTTTAATTTCTGGTTCCCTTACGAAGGAATTCTCACCGGAGTTTCCGAAGTCCTCTGGTGCATCCCAGTAGCAATTTGTGCATTTACTTTCGGAGTGCTGCGCCAACAAAAAGAGCCGCAGAGTCGATCGGGGATGTTCTTATTTTTTAGTGCTTTACTACTCGGAGTCTTTTTCCTAGATGACCGGTTTCGGATGACTTTGATTCTTTCTGGGTTGGGAATATCTAGCAAATTAATTTATTTCTGTTATGGTAGTGCTGTCTTTTTTTACGGAGTTAAGTTTTGGCGAGACATCAAAACCACTCCTTACCTGCCATTAGTCGTAGCATTCCTCTTGTTTGCTATCTCACGGTTTGAGGATATTTTTGAGTCTCAAAGTCTAGGAGTACACGCGATGTTAGAAGATGGCACTAAATTATTAGCTCTTCTGAATTTAGCACTGTATTTTTGGCACGTATGTCATCAAGAAATCGGGCGGCATTTACAGCAGAGGGAAGAACGTTGAGCGCCTAAATTATTTTACCAAAAAAGGCGTTTATAAATTAGGGTATAACTAAGCAACGCCGGCGATCGCATAGAACCAAAATAATTTATTTGATTTTGATATGGCATCGGAAGATTAGCCAATTTTAGATAGTGAATTAATAACCGAAGGGAATGTCTGAGCAACTTGTTATCTGATGTAGAATAACAAAAAGTTTTTCCTGTCAAACGAGCTATCAAGATGTGTTAATCTTGTATTTACGCGCTCAACAATTCAACACCGCCCTAATTGATGTATCACCGGGTTCATCAGCTTTGACTATTTTTTCACGAAACTCGATCGCATAAATTTTCATTTTTCTGCTTCTCTACGGAATGCAGCGTACTAAATATACATGGAATATGCTGTATTTTTACGGCACAGTTAATAACGCCTCGGAAGAGATTGTTAAAAAATATATTGCAAACCAACACAATTAAGTTAGAAGAATATGGCTAAAGCCGCAGCAAGTCCCCACCCCAGCAAAGGCGGGACTTGCTGCGGGAAAAAATTCTGTCAGAATTCCGATGAATGAGGAATTAGCAATTACCCTATTCTCATGCAACTGAAAACCGATATATAGCAATCCTAAATCATTTGTGAATTTCTTACTCTCTCCCCTTGATAAGGGGAGGGTTGGGGTGGGGTAAAAAGTTTACGACTCCTGCAAGGATTGCTATATGATCAATCAATTCAGCCAGATAAGTTTTCTAGGCATTCGCTACAGCGATCTTAGTGGCTCTACAGATAGTGGGCAGATCAATAATAAACTGCGTTCCCTGCTCTGGCGTAGAAATACACTCCAATTGACCGCAGTGTTTTTCTATCAGAATTTTTCGGCTGATGGACAATCCCATGCCTGTACCTTTTCCTATGGGTTTAGTAGTAAAAAAGGGAGTGAAAAGTTTAGCACGAACTGTTTCTGTCATGCCGACACCATTATCAGAAATTGTTACCAGGATGTGGGAAGCCGAGCTAATGTTGTCATGCGAATTGCCGGGTACAACTTCAGTCCGAATCAAAATCTGGGGGTGAAAAACAGCACCATCTTCTCTATTTACCCGCTCTTCCAAAGCATCTATAGCATTCGCTAAAAGGTTCATAAACACCTGATTGAGCTGACCAGCATAACAGTTCACAAGTGGCAATACACCATAGTCTTTTATCACATTAATAGCAGGCCGATCCGACTTAGCCTTTAGTCGGTGCTGTAAGATCAGCAAAGTGCTATTAATGCCTTCGTGGATATCTACTGATTTAATTTCAGTTTCATCCAGCCGCGAAAAATTGCGTAGAGAGTGAACAATATTGCGAATGCGTTCGATCCCTAACTGCATGGAAGAAAGCAATTTTGGTAAATCATCTATGATAAATGGCAACTCTGCATCTTCTATTTCATGGATAATTTCTGCTTCTGGTTGCGGGTAATACTTTTGGTAAAGATTCAACATATTAATGAGTTCTTTAATATAGTCGTTGGCGTGGGACAGATTGCCATAAATAAAGTTAACCGGATTATTGATTTCATGAGCGACACCTGCAACTAATTGACCGAGACTAGACATTTTTTCACTTTGAACTAGCTGGAGTTGTGTTTCTTGGAGTTCTTTGACAAAATGCTCTAAGGCAACAGATTTTTGGTGCTCTTTTTCTTCACTGAGACGGAGTGCTTTCTCTACTTGTTCGCGTCGCTCTATTTCAGACTGCAATTTATGACTTAGAGAAAAACTTCTCAAAGCTGTTAGCATCGTAGTGTATAGCTTTGATGTCGTTAATTCAGTTTTAGTTTTATAGTCATTAATATCGTAATTGATAATAATGCTTTTTTCAGGTACTTGTCCGGGTTGACCCGTGCGTAAAATAATTCGCACTAACTGGTTCCATAAGACTTCGCGGACATATTTAACAAAGTTTAAGCCAGCATCATCTGTTTCCATAATTACATCAAGTAAAATGATGGCAACATCAGGATTTTCTTGGATTAGCTGTTTAGCTTCACGAGCGGAGTAAGCATTAATGAAGGTTAAAGATTTATTCTCAAAGACAAACTTCCTGAGTGAAATTTCGGTAGCGGTGTGAACTTGAGCCTCATCATCTACAACTAAAATTTTCCAGCTTTCACTCAGTTTTTCTTCTGTGGTTTCATCTGCAAACAATATCTCGTCATCCGAGTCGATTACTTCGGCAAAGTATACTGTTTCTGGAGATGGTTGAGTTAACAAATCGTCAAAATCACTTTTCATTGCTGTACACCTTTATTTTTTACTAATGTTTAGGTTTGAAGTTAGAAAACCTGTTAAGAAAAAGGCAGAAGGGAGAAGAGTTACACAGCAACCTTTTCAGTCATCCTTACTTTACTTTTAATGAGGTGGACTTACTTAGTTATCTTGGTCAGGAAATCGGAATTGGAACTCTACATTGGTGAATCAATTTGCATGGGTAATTTAATAATAAACTTGGTGCCTCTTCCCACCTCACTTAGACACTCAATTTCACCTTTGAGTTTTTGGGTGACTAAATTGTAGACAATATGTAACCCTAACCCACTGCCACCTTGACCACGCTTAGTGGTAAAGAATGGCTCAAAAATTTTACTTAAGTTTTCTGGGGGAATACCTTTACCTTCATCGGCGTATTCAAACCTTAGCCGATTACCTTCTTGTTCCCAAGCAAAGATTATTTCCCCAGAAATTCCTGGTTCATAGGCATGAATCAGAGAATTGATTAGCAAGTTTGTCACAACTTGGGACAAGGCTCCTGGATAAGAATCTATAGCAATTTTGCTATCTCCCTTAATTTTAAGCGAATGTTGGCTATTTTTCAACTTTGGTTTTAATTGTAATAAAATTTCATCAAGATAAGGTCTGATCTGGAAAGTACGTCGTTCTTCGCTAGAGCGATCTACTGCTACTTGCTTAAAGCTTTGAATCAAGGCTGCCGCCCGATCTAGGTTAATTAGAAGTGCTTTACTGCTTTGACTAGCAATATCGACAAACTCTTCTAAATCCGAGCGCTTCATTTTGCCACTTTTATAAATAGATGCAAATTCTGTGGTATTTTCTGCCAAAGCTGAAGCAACAGTGACGCCCACTCCGATGGGAGTATTAATTTCATGGGCAACACCAGCAACTAATCCTCCTAGAGATGCCATTTTTTCAGATTCGACTAGCTGAGTTTGGGTGGCTTTTAAAGCCTCTAGGGTGTTCGATAATTGTTGAGTACGATCGCTCACTAATTGCTCTAAGTTTTGATTAAACTCCTGTAAATTTTTGTAAAGTTGAGCATTCTCAATGGAAATAGCAATTTGGGCAGATAAAAGTTTTAACAATTCTAGCCGATCGGTAGTAAAAGC